>JBKOZY010000252.1:0-13478 GCA_046726135.1 Pseudomonadota bacterium
GCCCGGCATCTTGTATTTGGCGGTCAGCACGCATTGCAGCACCGGCATGAAGCCCTGCAGATAGAGGAGCTGATCGAGGGTGGCGGTGACATAGCCCTTCTTCAGCCCGTCGATGGTCGCCGGACCGAGATCGATGCCGCCGACCACGATGTCGCCCGGCTTCTTGCCTGCCTTCTCGAGGACCTCGCCGAGCACGCCGGTGATGCCGCCATGCTGGGTGCCGATCGCCTTGAGGTTGGGGTGGCTCTGAATATAGGCGACGAGCACCGGCACGCCGAGCGACACGTCGCTGTTGATCTCCTGGGTGATCTCGAGGCGATCGACCTTGAGGCCGGCCTTTTCGAGCGTGTCGGCAAGCCCCTTCTCGGACTGGCCGCGCTCGGCCTGGCTGAACACGCCATAGACCATCGCCTCATCGCCCGACTTCAATCCCTTCTCGAGCATGGCGTTGGCGGTGAGCGTGCCGCCGGCATAGAGGTCGACGCCGGCATAGCCCATGCCCTTCGTTGCGAACTCCTTCTGGAGATCGGTCATCGGCGAGTTGCCGACGGTGACGATGATCCCCTGGTCGGTGGCGGCCTTGACGAGATCCTGGAAGGCGGTGCCGCCGGGATGGCCCATGATCTCGATGCAGGTCGGCTTGGCGGCGACGGCTTCCTTGAACTGGTTGATCATGGTCTCGGGGGCCCAGGCGGAGAACTGCTCCTTGAGGTCGACGCCCAGGGCCTTGGCGGCCTGCGCCGCGCCGGTCTGGCGCGCCAGCGTCGCACCGTCGCCGGCATTGCCGCCCATCTGCATATACATGGTGAGGCCGGAGCCGATCGGATCATCGGCTGCGGCGGCCGTCGTAGCGTTAAGCGTGGCGAGCATGGTTCCAGCCAACAGCAGCTGCACAGGCTTCATCGTCTCATCCTCCCTTTGCTTCATTGTCAATCGGCCGGCCGGGCCGCTGAAATCGCGTCATGCGCGCCATGAAGGCGGCACGGCGCTGCGGCTCGTCGACATAGAGATAGAAGATCATCGCGGTCAAGAAGACGAGACCCTGAATGGTGCGCACCCAGGCGCCCGTCAGGCCGGTGGCGACGAGCCCGGCCTCGATCATGCCGATGATGAAGCAGCCGAAGACGGTGCCGACGATCGTGGCCCGGCCGCCGAAGATCGAGGTGCCGCCGATCAGCACCGAGGCGATGGCGGTCAAGAGATAGCCCTGCCCCTGATTGCCGAAATAGTTCTTGTTCTCGAGCGTGAGCATGATCGCGGCGATGGCGGCAAGCCCGCCCATCAGGGTGAAGAGCTTGATCTTTTCAGTCTCGACATCGATGCCGAGGACGCGCGACACGTTGTTGGAGTCGCCGATGAACAAAGCGTGCTCGCCGAAACGGTGGCGGTTGAGGATGAACCAGAGCGCGATCACGATGAGAGCGGTCCACAGCGACTGGAGCGGGATCTGCTGAACCCAGATCGGCAGATCGGTGCCGCTGAACGGGCGGCCGACGATCCATTGCCAGACCGGGCTCGCCTCGGCGCCGCGCAGCGCGTAGGACTTGCCGCCCGACAGCACGGTCGCCATGCCGGCCCAGAAGAATTGCGTCGCCAGTGTCGCCATGAAGGACGGGATGCCGATCTTGGCGACGAGAATGCCGTTGACGAAGCCGACGAGGAGCCCCGAGGCAAGGCCGGCGGCGAGCGCCCACCAGCCGAGGTCATATTCCTTGAACAGCACGGCGAAGACGAAGCCGGAGAAGGCGATGATCGCGGGAAAGCACAGGTCGATCTCGCCTGAGGCGATGATGAAGGTGAGGCCGGCGGCGAGCAGGATCAGCGGCGGCAAGGTCGAGAGGAAGGTGGTGTAGATGAAGGGCTGCAGGAACACCTGCGGCGCCAGAACCATGAACAGCGCGAGCAGCAGCAGGAAGACGAGGATGATCGGCAACCCCTCGATGCGGGCGATCAGCGATGGCGTCAGGCGCTTGTCCATGGTCTCGGCGGGGCGTGGTCCTGCTGGAGCGCGATGAGATATTCGGTGAGCTCGGTCACCGACATGTCCTTGGGGGCGATCTCGGCGACGATGCGGCCGCGGTCGAGCACGACCAGGCGGTCGGCCACCTGATGGACATGGGCGAGATTGTGCTCGATATAGATGGCAGCGCGGCCGGACTCCTTGATGCGCCGGACGAAGTCGAGGACCTTGCGCACCTCCTTGACGGCCAGCGCCACCGTCGGCTCGTCAAGGATGATGAGATCGGCGTTGTAGTGCATGGCGCGGCCGATGGCGATGCCCTGGCGCTCGCCACCCGACAGGTTGGCGACCGTCGAGTCGACGGTGATGCCGGCGCCGCGAAAGCCGATGGCGTGCTTCAAGATGCTCTCGGCGATCTCTTTTTCCTTCTTGATGTCGATGAAGCCGAAGCGGTCGGTGATCTGCCGGCCGACGAAGAAATTGCGCCAGAGCGGCTGCTTCTCGGCGAGCGAGCGGTCCTGATAAACGGTCTCGATCGCGAGGTCATGGGCCATGCGCACCGAATAATCGGCGAGGTCGATCTCGCGGTCGCGGATGAAGATGCGTCCTGCGGTCGGCGCGAGCAGGCCGGTCATGACCTTGATCAGGGTCGACTTGCCGGCGCCGTTGTCGCCGATCAGGCCGACGATCTCGTTCCTGCCGATGGCGATGTCGATGTCGCGCAGCGCCTGCACAGGACCAAAGAATTTCTGGACGCCTGCGAGCCGCACGATCGCGGTGAAGGCCTCATCGTTGTTCATTTTTCGTTCTGCAGCCGCTGCCGTCGAGTGGCAGCATAGCAGGAGTGAGTCGTGAGTGGTGAGTGGTGAGTGGTCGGGGCAGAGGGCTCCCCATACGCCTGACGCAGGGGAGACCTGCTCAGCCGCACACCCACCATTGGCGAAGGTTGTCAAACAAGCCGAAAGGCGCGAACAACGTCCAGCCGGAGCAACTCTTGAGCAGCAACGTCACCTTTCGCCTGTCGCAACGCCACCCTCCCCTAGCCGTCGCGGTCTGCCTGCTCGGCCTGACGCAGATCATCGGCTACGGCACGCTCTATTACGGCTTCGCGCCCTTGGCGGAGGACATGGCGCAAAGCTTCGGATGGCCGGTGTCGTGGATCTTCGGTGCGTTCTCGCTGGCGCTGCTGACGGGCGGCGTGATCGCGCCGCTGGTCGGGCGCCGGGTCGACAGGCATGGCGCGGCGCAGATGATGACGCTCGGCTCGGTGGCAGCCGCCCTGGCGCTGTCGTGGACGGCGCTCGCCCCGACGGCGATCGTGTTCGCCATCGGGCTGACGGCAATGCAGCTCGCCTCGACGCTGGTGCTCTATGACACCGCCTTTGCCCAGCTGGTGCAGAAGGGCGGCCCGTCATCGGGGCGGCTCATCGTCTATCTGACGCTGATCGCCGGCTTCGCCTCGACCATCTTCTGGCCGCTGACGGTCGCCCTCAAGGGTGCCTTCGGCTGGCGCGAGATCCTGCTGATCTTTGCCGCCCTCAACCTCCTCGTCTGCGCGCCGGCCCATTGGTGGCTCACCTACCAGCGGGATCACGCCGCGGCCGCCCGCTCGACCAAGCCGGTGGCGATCGACATCGAAGGCGGAAGCCTGCCGCAGGAGCTCTGGTCGCGGGCGATGCACCTGGTGACCTGGGGCTTTGCGCTCACCGGCTTCCTGCTGATGGCGATCCTCGCCCAGATGGTGCCGTTGCTCACCGCCATGGGGCTCGGCTCGGCAGCGGTGGGGGTGGCGGCGGTGTTCGGGCCGTCGCAGGTGATCATTCGCTTTATCAACATGACCGTGGGGTCGGGACGGCACCCGCTGCACATCACGCTCCTCATGGCGGCGCTGCTGCTGGTCGCGCCGGTCGTTCTGGCGCTGTCGGCGCCGTCCTTCGCCGGCGCGCTCATCTTCACCTCGATCCTCGGCTTCGCCTCCGGCCTGAGGAGCATCGTCCAGGGCACGCTGCCGCTCGCGCTGTTCGGGCGCACCGGCTATGCGACGCGGCTCGGCAGGATGGCGTCGGTCAGGCTGCTGCTTGCCGCCATCGCGCCGTTCGTGCTTGCCTATCTCATGCAGATGCTCGGCCCATCCGCGGCGCTCCTCATCATCGCCGCGAGCGGGCTTCTCGGGCTCTTCGCCTTTGTCGAGGTGGCCCGGCTGCAGCATGTCAACCGCTAAAAGCCGCGAGCGGCTGCCGCACCGCCGCTGAACACCATAGAAACCAATGCAGATGCCGATCAGCAATCGCTTCAACGTTCCCTTCGCGCTGGCATTTCTCGCGGTCGGGTTCCTCGCGCTGTTCGCCATCGTGGCACTGACATTCTGGCTCGGCGAGCGGGCGAAGTTCTATTTCGACGAAGCAGTGGTGGCGCGCGGGACGCGCGGCGCGGTGGTCGAGCTGCGCGATGCCGTCCAGACGGCGGAAGCCAGCCAGCGCGGCTTCCTGCTCACCGGCAACGAGATCTATCTCGCACCCTATGACACGGCGAAGGCGGTCGCCCTGCGGCAACTCGATGCGCTGAACCGCATCCTCGGCTCCTCCGATCAGGCGGTGGTTGCGAAACGGCTTTCGACCATCATCACCGAGAAGTTCAACGAGATGGACCAGACGATCGCGCTCAAGCGCGACCGGCGCGACGAGGAGGCGATGGCGATCATCAGGAGCAATCGCGGCAAGGCGCTGAGCGACGAGGCCAATGTGTTCTTCTCGGGCGCCATCCGCAGGGCCGACGAGCGGCTGACCGCCGGGGTTGCCGAGCAGCGGGAGAATGCGGCGCTGCTGCGCACCTTCTCGCTGATCGGCGGCTTCATCATCATCGCGGTGGTCGGCGGCGCCGTCTTCCTGATCCTGCGCTACACGCAGGCGCTGGCGCTGGCGCGCGATCAGGTCAATCTGCTCAATCTCGGGCTCGAGCAGCGCGTGAAGGACCGCACCGCCGACCTCGAGCGCGCCAATGAGGAGATCCAGCGCTTCGCCTACATCGTGACCCATGATCTGAGAGCGCCGCTGGTCAACATCATGGGGTTCACCGCCGAGCTCGAAGGCGGGGTGAACAGCGTCAAGGCGCTGGTCGAGCGGGAAGCGGGCGCGGGCTCATCTAACGACCTGACCTTGAGGGATGCGCAAATTGCCGTGAACGATGAAATGCCGGAGGCGATCGGCTTCATCCGCTCGTCGACGACCAAGATGGACGGCCTCATCAACGCGATCTTGAAGCTCTCCCGCGACGGTCGGCGGACGCCGCGGCCGGAACGCTTCGACCTCGGCGAGCTCATCAAGTCGAGCGTGGCGGCGATCCAGCATCAGCTGAGCGAGGCCGGCGGCGACATCAACCTCGACGTCCGAACGCCGCTGATCTTCAACGATCGGTTGTCGCTCGAGCAGATCTTTGGCAACCTCTTCGACAATGCCGTAAAGTATCGGGCGAAGGACCGGCCCTTGCGCATCGGGGTCCGGGCCGAATCCGCCCCTGGCGACCGGCTCAGGATCGAGGTCAGCGACAATGGACGGGGCATTGCCGATCAGGATCGAGAGCGCGTATTCGAATTGTTCAGACGTTCCGGGGCACAGGACCAACCAGGGGAAGGTATCGGCCTCGCCTATGTTCGCGCCGTGGTTCGCAATCTCGGCGGCGAGATCTCGATGACCTCGACCCTCGACCGCGGAACCACCTTCCGCGTTGTCTTGCCACGCAATCTGAAAGTTCCTGAAGGTGTAGCCCCGTGAGCCAAAAAATTATGCCTGTCACCATCGTGATGATCGAGGACGACGAAGGTCATGCCCGCCTGATCGAGAAGAACATCCGCCGCGCCGGCGTCAACAACGAGATCGTGCCGTTCGTGGACGGATCGAGCGCGCTCGACTATCTGCTCGGCCCGGACGGCCAGGGCGAGGCGAATGCCGGGCGACATCTGATGGTGCTGCTCGATCTCAACCTGCCGGACATGTCGGGGGCGGACATTCTCGCCAGGATCAAGAGCAACATCCACCTCAAGCGCTCGCGGGTGGTGGTGTTCACCACCACCGACGACAGAAGCGAGATCCAGCGCTGCTACGATCTCGGGGCCAATGTCTACATGACGAAGCCGGTCAATTACGAGGGGTTCGCCAACGCGGTACGTCAGCTCGGCCTGTTCTTCTCGGTCATTCAGGTTCCGGAAATCGACTGACGCGATGCCCGGGCCGGCCATCCAGGTTCTCTATGTCGATGACGATCAGGCGCTGGTGCGGCTGGTGCAGCGGGCGCTCGGCCGCAATGGCTTCAAGGTCGAGCATGCCGCGAGCGGCGAGGAGGCGCTTCAGACCATCGCCAGCAAGATCATCGATGTCATCGCGCTCGACCACTATCTCGCGACCGGCACCGGACTCGATCTCATCTCGCGGCTCAAGGGAATGAGCAACGCGCCGCCGATCGTCTATGTCACCGGCTCGACCGACATGGGCGTGGCGGTGGCGGCGCTGAAAGCGGGTGCCGCCGATTTCGTGCCGAAGACGGTCGGCGACGATTTCCTGGTGCTTCTCGGCTCGGCGCTGCAGCAGGCGGTCGACAAAGCGCGGCTCAGGTCCCAGAAGGAAGCCGCCGAGGATGAGGTGCGGGCGGCACGCGACCGCGCCGAGGTGCTGCTGTCGGAAGTCAATCACCGGGTGGCCAACAGCCTGGCGCTGGTCGCCTCCTTCGTCAGCCTGCAGAAGAATGCGGTGAGCGACCAGGTGGCGAAGGACGCGCTCGAGGAGACACAGGCGCGGATCTACGCGATCGCCTCGGTGCATCAGCGGCTCTACAATTCCGGCGATGTGCGCCGCGTCGCGCTCGACGAATATCTCGAGGCACTGCTTCAGTATCTCGAGACCTCGATGCGCGGCCAGGGGCATGGCGCGGTGCTGCGCCATCAGCTGGCGCCGCTCAAGCTCCACACCGACGCCACCATCTCCCTCGGCGTGGTGGTGACCGAATGGGTCACTAATGCCTTCAAATATGCCTATCCCGATCGATCGGGGGAGGTGCGGGTGCTCCTGCGCCAGCTGGCGGACAATGCGATCGAGCTTGCCGTCGAGGATGACGGCGTCGGCCGCGACGATGATGGCCCGGTCAAGGGCACGGGGCTTGGCACCCGCATCGTCAAGGCGATGGCGGCGAGCATGGGGGCGGAGATCGAATATCGGCGGCGGGAGCCCGGAACGCTGGCGCGGCTCGTCCTCTCGTCGCAGCCGGATTGAGCGACGATGCGGCGGCAATTCATGCTGATCGTGATGGCAGCGAGCCTCGCTGCAGGCGGTGCGGCAGCGCAGGGCCGTCCGCAAGGGATCACCACGCCGCAGGTGCTGGCACCCTATGACGGCGACGCACCGGGATGCCGCAAGCCGCCGCGGCTGAAGAAAATCCTGACCTTCGCGCAGGACAATCAGCGGCAATTCATGGAGGGGGTCAGCCACGGCCTCAAAATGGCGGCCAAGGATCGCGGCCTCGTCTACCGGGTGGCGAATGCCGAGAACGATGCGAGGAAGCAGGTCGAGCAGGTCCGGCAGCTGCGCAATGCCAAGGTCGGGGCGGTGGTGGCCTCGCCGGTCGATCCGCCGTCGCTCAAGCGGAGCCTGCAGGAGCTGATCTGGTCCGGCGCCTATGTCGGCACCGTCGTGCCGCCACCCGCCATCACGCTGCTCAACGCGCCGCAATATCTGGCCGGCAAGACTCTCGGCGATGCCGCCGCCGGCTATATCCGGGACCATCTCGATGGCCGCGCCGAGGTGGTGCTGCTGACCCAGGACAGCATCGAGTTCCTGGCGCCGCGCTTCGCCGCCATTCGCGATGCGCTGAAGGACATGCCGGAGGTCAAAATCGTCGCCGACATCTCGCCGAGCCCGGTGAGCGAGGAAGGCGGCCGCAACACCATGCGGACAATTCTCGAGGCGAATCCCGAGATCGATGTCGTGCTCGGCGCCGACACGGTGGTGCTGGGCGCGCTCCAGGCGCTGAGGGAGGCGGGCAAGGCCCGGCCGGAGCAATATCTCGGCGGGATCGACGGCGAACCCAAGGCGGTCGCCGAGATCAAGCGCGGCAACGGTCCCTACAAGGCAAGCGTCGCGCTCTCCTCGCCGGTCTTCGGCTATGCACTCGGGTCGTACGCGGCGGACTGGCTCGCCGGAAAAAGCGTGCCGCAGGCGATGGATATCCTGCCGATCGTGCTGACGAGCGGCAATCTCGCCCATTATGAAACCGACCTCGCCGACCCCGCCGCGGTCTATGCCGATCCGGCGCGGCGCGCCTCCTATCTCAAGATGTACGGCAATATCTGCTACGACACGCGGGAGCGGTATGTGAATTTTCCGTGGTCGTCCGAGAAGAGGCAGTAGGCATTAGGCATTAGGCAGTAGGCAGTAGGCAGTAGGCAGTAGGCAGATAGGCAGTAAGCGAGCGCCCTTTCTACTGCCTACTGGCGATTGCCTAAGAAGCCCCTCACCCGGCGCTTCGCGCCACCCTCTCCCCGCTGGCGCGGGGCGAGGGGAAAACAAGAGCGCCGCGCCCCCTGGTTTTCCCTTCTCCCCGCCAAGTGGGGAGAAGGTGCCCCGGGAGGGGCGGATGAGGGGCAATGGAGTTAGTGGGCATGTGCCTACTGCCTACTGCCTACTGCCTACTGACTACTGCCTAATAATGATCCGTCGACTTCACGAAGGCATGGACCTGCCAGACCTCGTCGGGCGACAGGCGCTCGCCGAAGGCCGGCATCTGGGTGCCCTTGCGGCCGTTGATCACTGTCTCGAGGAACTGCTCGTCGGAAAGCCTCGTGGCGAAGATGTTCGGGCCGCGGGCGCCGGCGCTGTGGTGGCAGATGTAGCATTTGCTGCGGTAGATATCGCGGCCGGCGGCGATCGCTGCAGATTGCCCAAGAACGGGATTGGTCATGGCTTCTGCGGCAAGGCCCGGTTCCGGAAGCGCACAGCTCAAGCCCGCCAGGATACCGAGTGCCGCACCGATGCGACCGGCTTTCGCACGTCGCACCGGTGGCAGGCACGTCTCTGTCGTCGACCGGCTGAACACTATTGCTTCAAGTTCGGAAGCATCTTTTCGATGACGACCGGATTATACAGGTCGCCCTCGTCCACCTTGCCATCAATGGCAAAGACCCAGAGCATTCCGCCCTTCGGAGCCGAATAGTAGAAGCTCGGATCGCCTCCGAGGCCGGACAGAACGGCGACATATTGCTTGCCGTCAAGCTCATAGGTCATCGGCGAGGCATTGATGGCGGATCCGGTCTGGAATTTCCACAATTCCTTGCCGGTCTTGGCATCATAGGCAAGGAAGCGACCGCGCTGGTCGCCGGTGAAGAGAACGCCGCCCTTCGTCACAAGCATTCCGGCAAACAGCGGCAGCGGGCTCGGCACATCCCAGACGACCTTCTCGTTGGCGATGTCGATCGCCTTGAGATGACCGATGGTCTCGCCCATGCGATACATCTGATAATCGACGCCCATATATTGGTCGCCGGGCTTGTATTGGAGCTTCCCTTTCTCCCAGGAGGTCAGCCCCATGCCCCATTGATTGACGGCAACGAAAAAGAGACCGAGGTCAGGATGATAGGCCGGCGGAAACCAGTTGGTGCCGCCTTCGAGCCCGGGGACGATCGGCTTGACGGGCTTGCCGTCGCTTTTCGGCTTCATCGCCTCGTTTATCGTGGGCCTGCCGGTTTCGGGATCGAGGCCGGTCGTCCAGTTGATGCCCTCGACCAGAGGCATGGCATAGAGAAACTTGCCATTCGTGCGATCGATCGCGTAGAAGTAGCCGTTGCGATTCGATACGACGGCAACGTTGGCGGGTTTCCCCTTGATGGTCGTATCGATGAGAATCGGCGTCGACATCCCGTCGTAGTCCCACGCGTCATTCGGGGTGTATTGGTAGCCCCATTTGATCTTCCCGGTATCGGGGTCGATCGACAGCATGGCGTCGGTCCATAGATTGTCGCCCGGGTGGGCATCCGCCTGCCACGATCCTGGATTGCCGGTGCCCCAATAGAGCGTGTTGGTCTCGGCATCATAGCTGCCGGTGAGCCAGGTCGGGCCGCCGCCGGTTTTCCAGCTGTCGTCCTTGGGCCAGGTCTCGCTGCCCGGCTCGCCGGGCGCCGGGACGGTGTAGGTCTGCCATTCGAGCGCCCCGGTCTTGGCGTTGAACGACTTGAGGTAGCCGCGCACGCCATATTCGCCGCCCGAGATGCCGACGATCACGTGATCCTTGACGACGAGCGGAGCGGAATTGGTGGTCACGCCGGTCTTCCACTCGTCGATCTTGGCCTCCCACACGATCTTGCCGTCGGCCCGGTTGAGGGCAACGAGCTTGGCGTCGAGGCGGGCGACGATGACGAGGTCATCCTTGAGGGCGACGCCGCGATGGATCGGCCCGCAGCACAGCACGGCGTTGAAGCCCTGCTCATATTCCGGCTCATAGCGCCAGACGATATTGCCGTTCCTGGCATTGACCGCGAAGACCCTGGCATAGTCGGCGCTGAAATAGAGGACGCCGTCGCGGAACAACGGGGTCGACTCCAGGCCGCCGAACTGGCCGCCGGTCGACATGGACCAGACCGGCGCAAGCTTGGCGGCATTGTCGGGGGTGATCTCGGAGAGCGGGCTGTAGCGCCAGTTGCGATAATCGCGACCATAGGTCAACCATTCGCATTCTCCTGCGCTTTGACGAGGTCCTCGCTGCTCACCGGCTTGGCGAAGAGCGCAGGCGGGGCCAGCGCCACCCCCAGGAGTGAAGCGGCAAATAGCATGACAGCGGCACGTTTCATTTGAGAGGCCTCCCGTTTTTTTCGTGCACCCCGGCAGGTGCGCACCATGCTAGATCGGGCGGCGCCGACCGGCAATGCGCCGCCCGGCAATGCATTGCCGGGTAGCGAATAGCGAATGGCGAAGGGGGCAGTAGGCATTAGGCAGTGGGCAGTGGTCTGTACTCTTCGCCCTACTGCCTATTGCCTATTGCCTACTGCCTCAGCGCATCATGATCACATTGCGCACGGCCTCGCCCGCCTTGGCCTTGGCCATTGCGTCATTGATCTGATCGAGAGAGTAACGCTCGCTGATCAGCTCATCGAGCTTGAGCTTGCCGGCTTCATAGAGCGCGACGAGCTTGGGGATATCGACCTTGATCCGCGAGTCCCCCATCTTCGAGCCGAGGACGCGAAGATTGTCCTGGGCGATGAAGCCCGGATCGATGTCGATGGTCACCCCGTCGGGCGGCATGCCGACCAGCACCAGGCTGCCCGACCGCGCCACCAGGCCCATCGACTGGATGAAGGCAGCGCGCGCTCCGACGGTCACGAAAACATAGTCGGCGCCGCGGCCGCCGGTCAGTGCCCGGAGCTGTTGTTGCAAGTCGGGATCGGAGCCGAGGAGGCCATGGGTCGCGCCAAAGCGGCGGGCGGTCTCGAGCTTGGAGGGTAGGAGATCGATGGCGATGATCGCACGCGCCCCCGACAGGGCGGCAGCCTGGATGACATTGAGACCGACACCGCCGGTGCCGATGACGGCGGCGGTTGCGCCGGAGCGAAGCCCCGCGGTGTTGAGGACGGCCCCGACGCCGGTGATGACGCCGCAGGCGAGGAGCGAAGCGACGTCGAGGCTCATGGTCTTGGGGATCGCCACGGCCTGCGAGGCATCGACGAGGATCTTCTCGGCAAAGGCGGCGGTTCGCAGACCTTGCGTCAGTGACTGACCGTCGCGGTCGCGCAGCGGCGTATGGCTGTCGCGATAGAAGGCGGTGCCGCAGGTGACGGGATGACCATCGCTGCAGGACGGGCAATGGCCACAGGAGCGAATGAGGGTGACGACGACATGATCGCCGAGCTTGAACCCGTCGACGCCCGGGCCGAGCTTGGTGACGATGCCTGCCGCCTCATGACCGTAAATCGCCGGCAGCGTGCCGCCCCAGCCGCCATCGGCGAAGATGATGTCGCTGTGGCAGATCGCACAGGCCGCGACATCGACGGCGATCTCGCCCTTGCCCGGCTCGTCGATATCGACATTCTCGATGCGGAGAGGCTTGCCGAAGGCTCGGGCGACAGCTGCGCGCATTTATCGTCTCCAGGTTCTCAGAATGATCAGCCGCGGCCGCGATAGGGTGGGACCCCCTGATCGGGAAGCCAAAGCCCGGGCGGGGGCAAGCCGGTCTGCCAGAAGACGTCGATCGGGATGCCGCCGCGCGGATACCAATAGCCGCCGATGCGCAGCCAGGTCGGCACCAGGGTGTCGACGAGCCGCTTGGCGATCCCCATGGTGCAGTCCTCGTGAAAGGCCCCGTGATTGCGGAAGGAGCCGAGAAAGAGCTTCAGCGACTTCGATTCGACGAGCCAGCGATCGGGCACGTAATCGATGACGAGATGGGCAAAGTCCGGCTGACCGGTCATCGGGCAGAGGGAAGTGAATTCCGGCACGGCGAAGCGGACGAGATAGAGCGCTCCGCGGTTGCTGTTCGCCACCCGCTCGAGGACCGCCTCGTCCGGCGAGGCGGGGAGCCGCGCGTCGGCGCCGAGCTGGGTCAGGTGCGATATGTCGGTCTTGATCATGGTTACGTCATTAGGCAAATAGGCAGTAGGCAGTAGGCTGGCCTCTTTACTACTGCCTAATGCCTAATGCCTACTGCCTTTTTTCGTCGCTGTCGCGGGGCGTGTAGGTTTTACGACAGTTCGCGCCGCAGGGCGATCAGCGCGATTCCGGACGGGTGGACCTGGAGGAGACCGATCTCGATGATGCGGCCATCGGCAAGCTCGACCTGCACGCGCTTTGCCAGCTGGGCCGTTTTGAGCATCTCATAAGGGGCGCTGAGAAAGCCGTAAGCCTGCGGACTGTCGCTCTCCTCGACGTCGATCGCGCAAGCAGCCCCCTCGACCCTACGGCCATCAGCGATCAGCACGCATTTGCCAGCGATCGGATCCAACTCGGCAGGCCTTCCTTGAAGCACCCCCGCCCCCAACTCCGCGTGGCGGCGGACGGTTCCCGACGGCTGGACTGGCTGCAGGATTGTGCGTATGTGGGGCGACAGCAATCGGGAGGAGCCTCATGACGTTTTCCAGAGTGGCCGTTGTCGCGGCCGTGATCGGCCTTGTCGGCGCCTCCCATGTGGCGGCGGACGAGCCCCTCGAAAGCCAGATTCTGGCGGCGCTGGACCAGGCTTTCGGCCTGCATCAGGGTTTTCGCCCCAATCATGCCAAGGGCGTGGTGGTCGAGGGTCGCTTCACCGCCACGCCGGAGGCCAAGGCGCTCAGCAAGGCCAAGCTGTTCGACGGCAGCGCAACCCCGGTCACCGGCCGCTTCTCCGACCCGACCGGCATACCAGACCTGCCCGACGGCTCGCCGTTCGCCAATCCCCATGGCATGTCGGTCAAGTTCAAGCAGGCGGACGGGGTCGAATCGGACATGGTGCTGGTGTCGCTCAAGACCTTTCCGGTGTCGAGGGGCGAGGATTTCCGCGACATGTTCATGGC
>JBKOZY010000253.1:0-3353 GCA_046726135.1 Pseudomonadota bacterium
TCGTGGGCTCGGAGATGTGTATAAGAGACAGCCCCCAGGGTGCCGCAGATCTGCTGCGGCTCGTCGCCGGCTCCGGCCACCGGCCGGTCCTCACCTTCTACCCCGGCTCGCAATGCACCAAGCCTGAAGCTTATGGCCGCTACATCAAGGTCGCCGGCGAGATCGCCCGCGCCGCCGGCGTTCGCCTCGCTGCCCTCAATGTTGGCGGTGGCTTCCCTGCCCGCTACCGCAACAGCATTGCACCGCCGCTTCCCGGCTTTTTCGCCGAGATCGCCGGCAGCGTCACTGCCACCTTCCCGGACGACTGTCGGCCGGCCCTGGAATGCGAGCCAGGTCGCGGCCTCGTGGCGAGCTCCATCTCGCTGCTCACCCGGGTCAAGCTCGTCAAGCCGTCCCGCCGCGAGCTGTTCCTCAATGACGGAATCTATGGCGCGCTCATGGAGATGAGCCAGGCGCCCGCCCTTGCCCCCCATTACCAGGTGATCCGCGACGGCGCGGTCCATGGCGGGCCGGTTCAGCCCTTCATTGCCTATGGGCCGACTTGCGATCCGCTCGACCGCATCCCGGGAGAGCTGCTGCTGCCGATCGACATCGCGGAGGACGATTTCATCGAGTTCTCGACTGCCGGGGCTTACAGCGCAGCAACCGCCACCCGCTTCAACGGCTATGGCAGCTCCGCAACGGCCATTGTCGCAGACGTTTTCAGCGGCTGATAAGAATCCACAAGGCTGTAGACGACACCGCGCTTAAAACCTATGGATGTGCGCTTCTTCAAAGGGAGGGCACAAGCGTGATCGGGGCAATTCTGCGGGGGCAGGTAGCGGCTTCGAAGGCCTTCGAACGCCTGTTGCCGGAACCCATGCGGGTCGATGGCAGCCGGTTTTTTCGCGAGGTTTTCCTGGCTTCCTTCCTCGAGCGGGATCAGCGCATCGTCGATCTCGGCAGCGGGCGCTTTCCTGCTATCGACAAGGCAACCAAGGAGCGGCTGTCGCTCTACATCACCGGCATCGACATCAGTGCCGCCGAGCTGGCGGCGGCGCCGGCGGGATCCTATGACGAGGCCATCGTCGCCGATATCACCGCCTATCGCGGCAACGGCAATGCCGACCTCGTCGTGTCCCATGCGGTGCTCGAGCACATCCAGGGGACCGACAAGGCCTTTCAGGCGATCGCCAGCATGGTGAAACCGGGCGGCAGGGTCGCCCTGTTCGTGCCGTCGCGCAACGCCGTCTTTGCCCGACTCAATCTGCTCCTGCCGGAGAGAATGAAGCGCTCGCTCCTCGCCATGCATCCCGAAAAGAAGCGGGGTCATGGCGGCGGCTGGCCCGCCCGTTACGACCGCTGCACGCCGCGAGGCTTCGCGGCGCTCGCCCGGCAGAGCGGCCTCGACGTCATCCGCGTCGAGCCGTTCTTTGCCAGCAGCTATTTCATGGTGGCGACGCCGCTCTACATTCTCTGGCGAGCCTGGTTGCTCGCCTTCCGGGCGACCGCCGGCGATGAAGCCGCCGAGACCTTCTGCATGGAGCTTCGGAAGCCCTGAGGGCGGCAGCTCCTAGGCAGTCGCCGTCTCGCCCTCGTTCTGCGGCGGGCCGGAATCCTTGCCCTTCTCATCCGGATTGCGATCGACCAGCTCGATCACCGCCATCGGCGCCGAATCGCCATAGCGGAAACCGGCCTTGAGCACCCGCGTATAGCCGCCATGGCGGTCGCGATAGCGGTCGGCCAGAACGGCAAACAGCTTGCTCACCTGCTCTTCGTCGCCGATCTGCGAGATCGCCTGCCGCCGCGCATGCAGGCCCCCCTTCTTGGCGAGCGTCACCAGCTTCTCGACGATCGGCCTGAGATCCTTGGCCTTGGGAAGCGTCGTCGAGATCTGCTCATGCTTGATCAGGGCGGCCGCCATGTTGGCGAACATCGCCGCGCGATGCTCATGGGTGCGATTGAGCTTGCGGCCTCGATTGGCATGTCGCATGGCGTTTCAGGTCCTCAGTAGTGGCTCTCATATTTCTTGGCCAGCTCTTCGATGTTCTCCGGCGGCCAGTTCGGCACTTCCATGCCGAGATGAAGACCCATCTGGGCGAGCACTTCCTTGATCTCGTTCAGCGACTTGCGACCGAAATTCGGAGTGCGCAGCATCTCCGCCTCGGTCTTCTGGATGAGATCGCCGATATAGACGATGTTGTCGTTCTTCAAGCAGTTGGCCGACCGCACCGACAGCTCCAGCTCGTCGACTTTCTTCAAGAGCGCCGCATTGAATTCGAGTTCCGGCCGCTCCTCTTCCGAGATCGCCTTGGACGGCTCCTCGAAATTGATGAAGATCTGCAGCTGGTCCTGAAGAATGCGCGCGGCATAGGCGACGGAATCCTCCGGCGACACCGATCCGTCGGTCTCGACGCTGAGTGTCAGCTTGTCGTAGTCGAGGATCTGACCCTCGCGGGTGTTCTCCACCCGATAGGAGACCCGCTTCACCGGGCTGTAGAGGCTGTCGACCGGGATCAGGCCGATCGGCGCATCCTCGGGGCGGTTGCGCTCGGCTGCCACATAGCCCTTGCCGACATTGACGGTGAACTCCATCCGGATCTCGGCGCCCTCATCGAGGGTGCAGATCACATGGTTGGGATTGAGCACCTGGATATCAGCCGTCTCCTGGATGTCGCCCGCCTTGACCACACCCGGACCTTCCTTGCGCAGAACGACCCGCTTGGGCCCTTCGGAATGCATGATCAGGGCAATTTCCTTGATGTTGAGAACGATATCGGTGACGTCCTCCCGCACCCCGGCAATCGAGGAGAATTCATGAAGCACGCCATCGATCTGCACCGACGTCACCGCCGCGCCCTGGAGCGACGACAGCAGCACCCGGCGCAGCGCATTGCCCAGCGTCATGCCGAAGCCGCGCTCGAGCGGCTCGGCCACCAGCGTCGCCACCCGACGGCGGTCGCGCCCTTGCGCCACCTCGAGCTTCTGCGGCTTGATGAGCTCCTGCCAGTTCCTGTGATTCACCATTGTACCATCCTGTGAAATTGACGAGCGCGCCGATCAGACCCGGCGGCGCTTCGGCGGGCGAACGCCATTGTGCGGAATGGGCGTGACGTCGCGAATGGTCATCACCTGCAACCCGCAGGCCTGCAGCGCCCGCAGCGCCGACTCGCGCCCGGAGCCCGGCCCCGAAACCTCGACCTCGACCGTCCGCATGCCATGCTCCATGGCCGAACGGCCGGCCTGGTCGGCTGCCACCTGGGCTGCATAGGGTGTGGATTTGCGCGACCCCTTGAAGCCGAGCTTGCCAGCCGAGGCCCAGGAAATGGTGTTCCCCTGGACATCGGTGATGGTGATCATCGTGTTGTTGAAGG
>JBKOZY010000254.1:0-2851 GCA_046726135.1 Pseudomonadota bacterium
TGCCGACATCAAGAAATTCGGGTTCGACAGTGTCACGGCGTGGAACACGGCGGTGACGACAGTCAGCTTCGCCTATAGTGCGGTCGCCGAGAACCAGGAGCAGGAGATCAAGAAGCAGATCGACGATCTCAAGCAGGACAAAGATATCCAGGACCCGATGAAGACCAAGATCATCGCGAGTCTCATCGCCATGCTGCCGTCCGAGAACAACAAGACAGTCATCAAGAAGCTGATGGAAGATCAGGGCTACACTGTGAAGCTCAAGGCCTTGACCGAGGAGACAGAATGACTTTTCCGTCGGCCGCCGCGTCATGGCCTCCCTCGACAATGCTTGAAGAGACCCTCGACGAGACAGGCGTGCTTAGGCTCACGCTGAACCGCCCCAATGAGCGCAATGCCCTGTCGAGCGCACTGCTCGACGCCCTGCTCCAGGCGATCGATCGGGCCGGCAGCAACGATTCGGTGCGGGCGGTGGTGATCGCCGCCAACGGACCTGGCTTCTGCGCCGGGCACGACCTCAAGGAGATCACGGCCCATCGCCATGACGCCGATGGCGGGCGCCACTTCTATGAGCAGCTCTTCGCCAGCTGCACCAGGCTCATGAGCGCCATCCGGCGATCACCCCTGGTGTTCATCGCCGAGGTGGGCGGGACCGCCACTGCTGCCGGCTGCCAGCTGGTGGCGAGCTGCGACATGGCGGTGGCCTCGAGCGTTGCGCGATTCGGCGTCAATGGAATCGATTCCGGGCTGTTCTGCGCGACGCCGATGGTCGCCGTCGCGCGCAACCTTCCTCACAAGCTCGCCATGGAGCTGCTGACGACCGGCCGGCTGATGAGCGCAGAGGAAGCGAAAGCCGCAGGTCTGGTGAACCGGGTGGTCGAGCCGGCGGCGCTGAGCCAGGAGAGCGATGCGCTGGCCGCACGGCTGGTCAAACGGTCGCGCGCCGTGCTCGCCCTGGGCAAGCGCGCCTTCTATGCCCAGATCGAGATGACTTTCGACGAGGCCTATGATCTCACCGAGCGGGTCATCGTCGACAATTTGATGATGGCCGATGCCGAGGAAGGCATCGCCGCCTTTCTTGCCAGACGCGCCCCTGTCTGGAAGGACCGCTGAGCGATGGATCATGACAATTATTCGCCGGATTATCTCCGGAACATCCTCAATTCGGTCCGCACCGTTGCGCTGGTGGGCGCTTCCAACAATCCGGTACGGCCATCATTCTTCGTTCTGAAATATCTGATCGACAAGGGCTATGAGCTCTATCCGGTCAATCCTGGCCTAGCCGGCAAGGAGATCCTGGGCCGCCCGGTCTTCGCCGACCTGAAGTCAGTGCCGGTGGCGCTGGACATGGTCGATGTTTTCCGCAATTCCGAGGCGGCGTTGGCGGTCACCCGGGAAGCGTTGGCTCTCGATCCGTTGCCCAAGGTGATCTGGATGCAGCTGTCGGTCCGCAATGACGAGGCGGCAAGGCTCGCCGAGGCCCGGGGCATCGCGGTGGTGATGAACCGCTGTCCGAAAATGGAATATGGCAAACTCTCCGGCGAATGGGCCTGGGTGGGCGGCAATCCCGGACTCGTGTCGTCGCGGCGGCAGACCCGCCACGCCTCAGGCCGGTTCCAAAGTCTCGGGATCGCGCCGAAGAGCTGAGATCGACGGCATGCTCTTCCGCACCACCAAGCTCGCATGGTTTGCCCGGCAGATCGCCGCATAGAGCGCCGGTGTCGATTTGATGCGGCGCTTCACCGCAAGGCGCGCCCGGAGCAGCGTGGCAAGCGGCGCCCCGCTCGGCTGCAGCGGTCGGATGGTGCGCATGAGCCGCGTGCCGGTATTGCAGATCTCCTCCTTATAGAATTCGTCCCCGGGCCCGAAGTCGAGCACGGTCTTGCCGCGTCTGACCGCTTCGTTTTCCACGAGCTGGCGCAGCATGGTGCCGGGAGAGCAGAAGGCAAAGGCTGGGTCATAGGCGCATTGATAGATGAGCTCGGCCTCACCGCCGTCGATCAGGATGAAGCTCGCGAGAACCGACGACGCCGTGCGGAGCATCACCACCCGCAGCGGCATCGACGGATCGCCGGCGACCGACGCGAGGAAGGCTCGTACCCCTTCGCCCTCAAAGGGACTGAAGCCGCCGCTGTGAGCGAGCTGCTGCGTTTTCCAGTCGATGATCTGTGCGACCGCCAGACCGCAATCCGGACCGGCCGGGATAGAGATGTAGGCGACGCTGCCATGGTCGCGCTCGAAAGTGCGCAGTCGTTTGCGGTGGCGCTTCGACAACACCGTCTGCGCGGTTGCGGCCTCGAGGCGCAGGCTGTGGGCGCGACACGCCTCCTCGCCAATGACCTCGGCGATGAATGGATTGGCCGATCCGCCGATCCGCTCCGGTTGATTGGCGAGATCGAGAACCGCGGCCGGGCCCGCGAGGTCGACGATGAGACGCCAGAACGCCCGAGCCTCTTCGGCCATGAAACCCGACCGAAGCTCGCGGGAGGCGAGCGGCGCATTGTAGTCGCTGGCGTCTCCACCGAGCCATCGCAGCACGCTGCACGGTCCCCGACCGCTGAGGCCGAGCGGCACCACCACCTCGCATCGGCCACAATGGCTGCCGATGGCAATTCTTGGCAGCACCGACAGCGCCCCGCCCCGGGTCTTCAACCAAGCCGCGATCCAAGCCGGGTGCTGGAATGGCTGATCGGGCGCCCGCACCGCCAGCGACCGCCAGGGTGCCATGACCACCTCGACCGTATCGACAACCGTCCAGGACAGCCCCCGCCAGGACACTTCCTCATGCCTGAGTTGCATCGTTCCGATCCATCGCCAACCCGGTCACAGCCCGGTCAGCACAGGCCGTGCC
>JBKOZY010000255.1:0-7459 GCA_046726135.1 Pseudomonadota bacterium
GCGACAATCTCTTCGGGGCACTGGAATTTTCCGAGGTGCTGGCGGGCAAGGGGATCCAGCCGATCGTCGGTATGACGATGCGAGTCGAGCTCGGGGATCAGGCTGAAGGCCCGGCGCAGCGCCCGACGACGCCGCGGCGGCTGCCGGTGCTGGCGCTCCTTGCCAAGGATGCGCAGGGCTATGCAAATCTCATGCGGCTGACCAGTCGGGCCTGGCTCGACAGTGCCGATACTGCTGAACCGCATGTACCGCTTGCCCTGCTCGAGGCGCATTCGGCCGGGCTGATCTGCCTGACCGGCGGCCCGGCGGGGCCGGTGAACCAGGCGCTGGTCGACGGGCAGGGCGCGCTGGCGCGCGGCCGCCTCGCCAGGCTCGCTGGAATTTTCGAGGGGCGGCTCTATGTCGAGCTGCAACGCCATGGGGTCGACAGCGAGGCGCAGGCCGAAAGCGGCCTCATCGATCTCGCCTATGCGCTTGACCTGCCGCTCGTCGCCACCAACGAACCCTATTTCGCCACCCGCGACGACTTTACGGCGCATGATGCGCTGATCTGCATCGCCGAAGGCGAGGTCATCGCCACCGAGAATCGCCGGCGGCTCACGCCCGAGCATTATTTCAAGCCGGGACCGGAGATGGAGGCGCTGTTCGCCGACTTGCCCGAGGCGATCGCCAACACGGCGGAGATCGCCAGGCGCTGTGCGTTCCGGCCGCTGCCGCGGGCGCCGATTCTGCCGATCTATTCGAGCGACGAGGCGGAGGAGTTGCGGCGCCAGGCGCGGGAAGGTATCGAGGCGCGGCTTGCGGCCCATGGGCCGGCGCCCGGCCATCCGGTCGAGGTCTATCGGGAGCGGCTCGAATTCGAGCTCAACGTCATCATCGAGATGAAGTTTCCCGGCTACTTCCTGATCGTTGCCGACTTCATCAAATATGCCAAAGCCCGCAATATCCCGGTGGGGCCGGGGCGCGGCTCGGGCGCCGGGTCGCTGGTTGCCTATGCGCTCACCATCACCGACCTCGATCCTTTGCGCTTCAACCTGCTGTTCGAGCGGTTCCTCAATCCTGAACGCGTGTCGATGCCTGACTTCGACATCGATTTCTGCCAGGACCGCCGCGACGAGGTGATCGCCTATGTGCAGGCGAAATACGGGACGGCGCAGGTGGCGCAGATCATCACCTTCGGCAAGCTCCAGGCCCGCGCGGTGTGCCGCGATGTCGGCCGCATCCTGCAGATGCCCTATGGCCAGGTGGATCGTCTGTGCAAGCTCATCCCGATGAACCCGGCCAATCCGGTCACCCTCAAACAAGCGATCGAAAGCGAGCCGCGCCTCAAGGAGGAACGCGACAGGGATGAGACCGTCCGCACCATGCTGGAGATCGGCCTGAAGCTCGAGGGCCTCTACCGCCATGCATCGACCCACGCCGCCGGCGTGGTGATCGGCGACCGGCCGCTCGAGGAACTCGTGCCGCTCTATCGCGATCCGCGGTCCAGCATGCCAGCAACCCAGTTCAATCTCAAATGGGTCGAGCCGGCGGGCCTCGTCAAATTCGACTTTCTCGGCCTCAAGACGCTGACGGTGATCGACAAGGCGCAAGCGCTGATCCGCGCCCACATGCCGGGTTTCGACATCGCCACCATCCCCTATGACGATCCGGGTGTGTACCGGATGCTCGGCGCCGGCGACACGGTCGGGGTGTTCCAGCTGGAAAGCTCCGGCATGCGCGACGTGCTGCGCAAGATGCATCCGGACTGCATCGAGGACATCATCGCCATCGTGGCGCTCTATCGCCCCGGCCCGATGGACAACATCCCGAAGTTCATCGCCTGCAAGAAAGGCGAGGAACAGCCCGACTATCTCCACCCCTGGCTCGAGCCGCTCCTCAAGGAGACCTACGGCATCATCGTCTATCAGGAGCAGGTGATGCAGATCGCCCAGGTCCTGTCGGGCTACTCGCTCGGCGAGGCCGATCTGCTGCGGCGCGCCATGGGCAAGAAGATCAAGGCGGAGATGGATGCTCAGAAGGAGCGATTCGTGGCGGGCGCCGAGGCCAAGGGCGTCGACCCGGCGCAGGCCGACTATATCTTCGAGCTGGTGGCGAAGTTCGCGGGCTACGGTTTCAACAAGTCGCATGCCGCGTGCTACGGGATCGTCGCCTATCAGACCGCCTATCTCAAGGCCAACCACCCGGTCGAGTTCCTTGCCGCGTCGATGACGCTCGATCTCGGCAACACCGACAAGCTGCAGGTGTTCCGGCGCGAGGCGCAGCGGCTCAAGGTGGCGATCAGGCCGCCCGAGGCGAACAGCTCTGGCGTCGAATTCATGGTGAAGGACGGCGAGATCCTCTACTCGCTGGCGGCCCTTAAGAATGTCGGGCGGGCGGCGGTGAAGCATCTCGAAATGGTGCGCCGCGACGGACCGTTCACCTCGCTTGGCAATTTTGCCCGGCGGCTCGATCCGCGCGTCCTCACCAAGCGGGCGCTCGAGAGCATGGCCAGGGCCGGCGCCTTCGACCGGCTCCATCGCAACCGTGCCGAGGTGCTGGCCGGGGTCGAGGCGATCCTGGCGACGGCCAGCCGGACCAGCTCGGAGAACGAGGCCGGCCAGGTCGATCTGTTCATGGCGAGCGGCGGCCCGGTGGAGGCGCTGCCGCTGCCGGCGATGCCGGCCTGGACGCCGATGGAGCGGCTTGGGCATGAGTTCGACGCGGTCGGCTTCTATCTTTCGGGCCATCCGCTCGACGACTACATGCCGCTGCTCGCGCGGCTCGGGGCGGAGAGCTATGCGCAGTTCCGCGAGAAGGCGCTGAAGGGTGCCGAGGCGGCGCGGCTCATCGGCACCGTGACCTACCGTCAGGAGCGGCGCTCGTCGCGCAGCGGCAATCGCTTCGCCTTCATCGGCTTCTCCGATCCGACCGGCCAGTTCGAGGCGGTGTGCTTCGCTGATACGCTGGCGAGCTGCCGCGACCTGCTGGAGATCGGCAAGGCGCTGATGCTCAGGGTGGAGGCCGATGTCGATGGCGAGGATGTGAAGCTCCGGCTGCAGGGGGTCGAGCCGCTCGAGCAGATCACCGCCGGGCTGTCGGCCGGGCTGACGATCTATCTTGCCGGACCCTCGGCGCTCGAGTCGGTGGCGGCCCGGTTGACCAATCGCGGCCGTTCGCCGGTTCATCTGGTGCTGCCGCTCGAGGACGGTCGGGAGGCGCGGATCGGGCTCGGCAACCGCTTCACCGTCACCGCGGCGCTCAAGGGGGCGATCAAGGCGATCCCCGGAGTCGAGGCGGTGGAGGATCTGTAGGGAGGCAGTAGGCAGTAGGCATTAGGCAGTGACCGGTGCTCTTCCCTACTGCCTACTGCCTACTGCCTACTGCCTACTGCCTACTGCCTACTGCCTTGATCTTCGGCGGCCGCTCGGCTATAGGCCGCTCGTCAATCCACACGCGGGATGGCGGCCGGTGCG
This sequence comes from Pseudomonadota bacterium, assembly GCA_046726135.1. Classification (GTDB taxonomy): domain Bacteria; phylum Pseudomonadota; class Alphaproteobacteria; order Rhizobiales; family Aestuariivirgaceae; genus DATAFF01. The sequence continues at coordinate 3,456 of JBKOZY010000255.1, forward strand.
CATGGGAGGCTTCTCCCCTCATAGCGCATCGTCCATCCGGTGCCGGGGAATCCCTGGTCACATCCACCCGCGGACGTTCAACCGGAGAAGGAAGCAAGGCATGGCATTGCCCGATTTTTCCATGCGCCAGCTGCTCGAAGCCGGCGTGCATTTCGGTCACCAGACCCATCGCTGGAACCCCAAAATGGCGCCCTTTATCTACGGCGCCCGCAACGGCATCCACATCATCGACCTGGCCCAGACGGTGCCGCTGCTGCACCGGGCGCTGGTGGCGGTGCGCGACATCGTGGCCGGCGGCGGACGGGTGCTGTTCGTCGGCACCAAGCGCCAGGCGCAGGAGCCGATCGCCGAGGCCGCCAAGACCTCGGCCCAGTATTACATCAATTCGCGCTGGCTCGGCGGCACGCTGACCAACTGGAAGACCATCTCGAACTCGATCAAGCGGCTGCGCCATCTCGATGATCTGAGCAGCAAGGGCGCCCAGGGCTACAGCAAGCGCGAGTTCCTCAATCTGACACGTGAGCGTGACAAGCTCGACCAAGCGCTTGGCGGCATCAAGGACATGGGAGGCCTGCCCGACATCATGTTCGTGATCGACACCAACAAGGAATCGATCGCCATCAAGGAAGCGAACCGCCTGGGGATTCCGGTGGTCGCCATCCTCGATTCGAACTGCGACCCGAAGGGCGTGGCCTACCCGATCCCCGGCAATGACGATGCCGGGCGGGCCATCAGCCTCTATTGCGATCTCGTCTCGCGCGCCGCGATCGAGGGCATCTCGCAGAGCGCTCAGCTCGCCGGTGCCGATCTCGGCGAGGTCGAGGAGCCGCATCCGGAGGTTCTGCCCGACATGTCGCCGAGCGAGGCCGGCACAGCTGCGGCTTCACCCTGATCCGAGCACGAGGCAAGCGAGATGGCCGAGATTACCGCATCGATGGTGAAGGACCTGCGCGAGAAGACCGGCGCCGGGATGATGGACTGCAAGAAGGCGCTGTCGGAGACCGGCGGCGACCTCGAGGCGGCGGTCGACTGGCTGCGGGCCAAGGGAATTGCCAAGGCCGCCCGCAAGGCCTCGCGAGTGGCGGCGGAGGGGCTGATCGGCCTCGCTGTCGAGGGCCGCAAGGCGGCGCTGGTCGAGGTCAATTCCGAGACCGATTTCGTGGCCCGCAATCCCGACTTCCAGGTCATGGTGAACGCCATCGCGGCAGCGGCGCTCAAGACGAAGGGCGATGTCGAGGCGCTGCGGGCAGCGCCTTATCAAGGCGCGGGTCCGTCGATCGCCGACAAGCTCTCCGAGATGGTGGGGACGATCGGCGAGAACATGAATCTCCGGCGCGCCGCGATGCTGAGCGTCGATCAGGGAGTCATCGGCAGCTATCTGCACAATCAGATCGCCCCCGGGCTCGGCAAGATCGGCGTGCTGGTCGCGGTCGAATCATCGGCAAGCCCGAAGAAGCTCGCCGGTTTCGCCCGCCAGCTGGCGATGCATATCGCCGCGACCAACCCGGTGGCGCTCGACCTTTCCGGCGTCTCCCCGGAGGTCTTGGAGCGCGAGAAGGCGATTCTCGCCGAGAAGAATGCCGGAAAGCCTGCGAATGTGCTGCAGCGAATCTTCGAGAGCGGGCTCAAGAGCTTCGCCAAGGACCACACGCTGCTCGAGCAGGCCTATGTGCATGACGGCACCAAGTCGGTGGCCCAGGCGCTGAAGGAAGCCGAGGCGCAGGGCGGCGCGCCGGTCAAGATCGCCGGCTTCGTGCGCTTTCAGCTCGGGGAGGGGATCGAGAAGGAAGCAGGCGATTTCGCTGCCGAGGTGGCGAAGGCAGCGCAGGGGAGCTAAAGCAGCGACTCCAGGAAACGACAGGGGGTCGCGGTTTCCCGCGCCCCCCAACTCCGCCCAACACTCTCCATCTTGATCAGGAGAGGTCCCCCAGGCGGGTGATCAGAAGCAGCGAGTCCGCCAGATTGGCACCTGGACGAACCGCATCATGCCATAACGCCAAACCTTCTTGGTCCGATATCCGACAATCACGCTGCGGCATGCGTCATAGGCGGGAGACCCGCCATAGCCATAGCCGTAGCCGTAACCGTAACCAGGGCCCCAGCCCGGGCCCCAGCCGCCACCATAGCCGCCAAAGCCGATGGCGATTCCGACGCCGGCATTGGCGGAGGTCGCGGCAGCACCCATCATGGCGGCGGCAGCAGCGATACCGAGAATGGTCTTGCGGATCATGGGTCGTTTCCTTGCTCTTTTGGTGAGGCGGCACAGCGCCGCCGTTCATGACCCACGCTTGTAGAGGCTTGTAGCTGAACGATGTCTGAGACCGGCGTTCAACCGGCGTTCATTCAACGAAGGCCGGTCCGAAGACTTGCATGAATGTGTCGCGCAAGGCCTGGTCGACCGCTGTCATGGTGGCGGCCACGCCGAGATCGGCTAGGCTGGTGACCCCGTGGTCGTGCACGCCGCAGGGCACGATGCCGGTGAAATGGCCGAGGTCGGGATCGACATTGAGGCTGATCCCGTGGAGGCTGACCCAGCGGCGCACTCGAACGCCGATGGCGGCGATCTTGTCCTCGCGCGGCGGTGGCCCGGGTCGGCTCACCCAGATGCCGACGCGATCCTCGCGGCACTCGCCGACAACGCCGAAGGATTGCAGCGCCAGGATCAGCCAGCGCTCGAGACCGGCGACAAAGGTGCGGATATCGGTGCCGCGGCGGCGCAGGTCAAGCATGACATAGGCGACCCGCTGGCCGGGACCGTGATAGGTGAACTGTCCGCCGCGGCCGGTGCGATAGACCGGAAAGCGCTCCGGCATGACGAGGTCGGCCGGCCTGGCGCTGGTGCCGGCGGTGTAGATCGGCGGATGCTCGAGCAGCCAGACGAGCTCGCGCGCCTCACCGTCGGCGATTGCCGCTGCCCGCTCCTCCATCGCCGCGACGGCATCCGGATAGGGCACCGGTGCGGGCGCGATCTCCCAGGCGACGGGGTCGGATGAGCGGAGATTGGCGAGCGCCAGGTCGGTTCTCGAGGTTGCTTTCAATATTTCTCCCGTGTCGGATAGGCGACGTAACCATATTTCGAGGGATGGATATAGTTTTCCTGCTTTACGATATCCTTGATTGCGGTCTGCACAATGAAACGATTTCCATCTTCGTGGCTCATAAGGTCAAGGATGTCTCGGGGCCTCTCCTTCATGATCAATGCGAGAGCTCCATCGCGCAGACCCTCGGTAATTCCACCCGGACCGTTGTCCTGGACAGCATTGTCCAGCTGTTTCAGCACGCGTGCGGCGGCTTCAAGGACATTTTCGAAATTGGAATGTTCCTCGTCCGCAGCTGCAAAGATGCAAAACTGAACGAACGCGCGCATCACCCCATGCTTTTCGTTCCTTGAATCGACCTGAAAGCCATTGTTGCTGATACAAGAAACGAATTCTTGCTCGTGATCATTGTAAAATTTGGTCTTGAGCGCCTCAGCTGCGATTGGCAAGTACTTTTTATTTACGTCATCAATGAAATTCTTATCGAATGTCAGAGGACGCTTGTCCTGCTTGAATTGTTCTTCAATCAGATCGCCGAGTCCCTTTGCGGTGCCATTCGGAAGTGGAACCGACTGACTGTTCAGCCGACCGAGGATATCCTTCGCTAGCTGTTCCCCGATCTTGCTCTTCTTTGCTGAGGAACCAGTGAAAGCCTTCAAAACCGCCTGACAGGCTATCTCGAATTTTTCGGAGAGGGTCAATGTCAGCTTCTTCGCCGAGAGGTTTTCGCTGTAGCCCGCGAATTGTGGGCGTTTAACTGGCTCGGCCGGCCTTTCCGTGGATGAACTGCCGACAATAGGCTGTTTTGGCGAAGATGATGAGACTCTATAGGTCATCGAAGTTCCCCCTCATTGGTGATGCTAATGGCAACATAACTCGACATCTGGATGCCCCCTGTGCTGTTCGGCACAGGGCAGGGTCGGTTCCACCCCTTGATTTGCGGCAAGCGGGTTGATACACCCCCGA
>JBKOZY010000256.1:0-11645 GCA_046726135.1 Pseudomonadota bacterium
CCCCCAAGGTTCGGGTCAATGCCGTCAATCCCGGCTACACCCTCACCCCGATGCAGGAGGCGGAGTACAGCCCGGCGATGCTGAAGACGGTGAACGACGCGATCCCGATGGGCCGCCATGCCAGACCCGAGGAGCTCGCCGGCCTCTTCGCCTATCTCGCATCCGACGAGGCAGCCTATGCCACCGGCCAGGTCTTCACGCTCGATGGCGGGGAAAGCACCGGCACCTTGGCAGGAAAGCTGTCGATGAGCGAGTAGCGAGATAGTGAATAGTGATCAGTTCGGGCCGAGCACTGCCCAACCACTACTCACTACTCACGAACCTTCGAAGCACCCCATCATCGATCTCGACTCCCAACCCTGGTCCCCGTGGCACCGCCACGCAGCCCTCCACCAGCGGCAGCTGGTCGCGATCGAGCGCCGCGCGGATCTCGTTCCCTGTCGCCTGGCATTCGAACAGCACGGTGCGGTGCACCACCGCCAGGAAGTGCAACGAGGCGGCGGCGTTCAGCACATAGGAATAGGTGTGGTTGACGCACGGTATGTCGAGCTGCTCGGCCAGGACGGCGACGCGCATCGCCTCTGTGATGCCGACCCGCGAAACATCGACCTGCAGCACATCGATCCCCCCGGTGGACATCAGCAGCGCGAGCTCCTCATAGGTCGCTGCCATCTCGCCGGCGGCGATCGGCACCGCCGCCTGCCCGAGCTTCCGATAGCCCGCCAGATCATAGGCAGGCAGCGGCTCCTCCAACCAGCCTATGTCGAACGGATGGAACAGCCTGGCCCGGGTGATTGCGGTCTCGGCGTCCCATGCCATGCCGCCATCGATCATCAGCCCGACTCCGCCGCCGATCGCCTCGCGCAGTGTACGGACGATAGCCACATCGCCGGCTTCATCGGGCCCGAGCGGATGCCAGCCGAACTTGACCGCCGGGAATCCGCGCATGACAAGATCGGCGGCGAAGGCTGCGCTCTCTTCCAGCGTGGCGCCGAGCGGATGGCTGGCATAGGCCTCGACCCGATCGCGTCGCATCTTGCCGAGCAGCGCATGAACCGGTGCCCCGGCCCGCTTGCCGGCAATGTCCCAAAGCGCGATATCGATCGCCGCCATGGCATGCCGGGTCACCCCGTCGCGGCCCCAATTGCTGGTGGCCTCCCGCATGACCTGCCACACCGCGCTCGGATCGCTGCTGTCGGTGCCGACCAACACCGCCCGAAGCCCGCTCATCAACCCGTTCAGATAGGGCGCATCGACCACCGCTGCCGCCGCTTCGGGCATGGTGTCGCTCTCGCCATAGCCGACCAGCCCGTCTTCGCTCGTCACCTTCACCACGAAGCCATAAGGGGCCCCATAGGCGCCCTGCGCCCCCTTGCCCGCGAGCGCGAAGGTCTCGACCCTGGCGATCCGGTCAGCCAAGGCCGAGCGCCTCCTTGCGCCGCGCCGCCCATGACTGGATGATCCGATCCGTCGCAATGGCAATGAGCGCGATCGCCAGGCCCGAGACCAGTCCCGTGCCGGTATTGGCCTGGTTGAGCGCGATCATCACCTGCTCGCCGAGGCCGCGCGCCCCGACCAGCGCTGCCACCACCACCATTGCCAGCGCCATCATGATCGTCTGGTTGAGCCCCAGCATGATCTCGGGCAGCGCCAGCGGCAGCTCGACCTGGCGCAAGCGCTGCAGCCGACCGGTTCCCATGGCGCGCGCCGCCTCGACGATCTCCGGCGGCACGCTGCGCAGCCCGTGCTCGGTGTAGCGGATCGACGGCACGATGGCATAGAGGATGGTGGCGATCAGCGCCGTGAACTCGCCGACCAGGAACACCATGATGGCCGGGATCAGGAACACGAAGATCGGCATGGTCTGAAGCGTGTCGCAGATCGGCCGCAGCAGCGCCGACACCCGATCGTCGAGCGCCGCCCAGATCCCGAGCGCAGCGCCGATCAGGAACGAGAACAGCACGCCGATCGCCGCCAGCTGCACCGACACCATGGCGCCCGCCCACAGGCCGTTCACCAGGATGAAGAGCAGGCTGAGGAGCGTGAGGACGGCGATCCTGAGGCCCCCGGTGCTGAGAGCAAGGGTAGAGGCGACGATGATGACCACCGGCCATGGCATGCCGAGCGTCCCGAAATAATAGAAGGCAGCGATCACCGCCACCGCGACCGCCGCCCGCCAGCCCTTGAGCCATACGGCAACGCCGGTCAGCGCCGTCGCCATTGCCGCGAATACGATGGTGACCGTCGGCGACATCGCAAAGCCCCAGAAGCTTGGCCTGACACTTGCCGGCAGCCCGATCTTGAACGGCAGCATGAGATAATAGACCGTCCACGCCTTGAGCGCCGAGGTCACCGGGAACGCCATGCGGGTAAACCATTCGAGCGCCGCATTCATCGCCGCCGCCGGATAGAAGCGCGCGCTCTCGGGAAAAGTCCAGAGGCTCGGGAAGGTGACCGCCAGCGCCATCAGTACCGCAATGCCGAGCGCCACGCCGCCATAGAAGAGGCGCGTCTGCTGCGCGCCACCAAGGTCTGTGCCGCCATGCGCGAAGCCGCGGGTGATCCGGTCGGTCACCATGGCGATCAGCGCGATCACCAGCCCCGCCAGCAGGCTCTGGCCGAATTTGGCCTCCCGCATCGTGTTGTAGACCTCGAGCCCGATGTCGTTGACACCGCCGACCATCGCCGCGATCACCACCATGCTGAGCGCCGCCATCACCGTCTGGTTGACCCCGATGAGGATCGTCGGAAGGCCGGTCGGCAGCTCGACCCACCATAAGAGCTGCCGCGCCGTCGAGCCCGACATCAATCCTGACTCGACCACATCCTGCGGCACCCGCTCGAGCGCCAGCATCACGTTGCGCACCATCGGCGGGATGGCATAGATTGCGCTCGCCACCAGCCCGACCACCGGCCCGATGCCGAACAGCACCAGGATTGGAATGATGTAGGAGAAGAACGGGATGGTCTGCATCAGGTCGAGCACCGGCTCGACCGTCCGCCGTACCGGGCGCGAGCGAACGGCGGCGATGCCGGCCGCAAGCCCGACCGCCACCGACAGCGGCACCGCCACCAGCACCGAGGCGAGCGTCGCCGCCGTCATCGGCCAGTAGCCGGTGACCACGATGTAGAGCATGGCGAGCGCGCAGAAGAGGGCGAGCCTCAGGCCGCCGGCACGATAGCCGAGCGCCGCCGTGATCAGGATGACGATCGGCCAGGGCAGCGCCAGCAACAGCTGGCGGAACCAGCCGAGCGGCCATTGAAAGAGCCAGGTGATCGCCCGGAACGCGGCGCGGAAATGGCCGGTGAACCATGCCATGGCGGCCGAGATCGCGTCCGCCACCGGAACGAGCGATTGCGATGGCGCAGCAAAACTGAAGCCGAGGGCGTAGAGCCCGATGACCAGCACCGCCAGCGCCGATGCCGCCGCCCACAACAATCGCTCCGAAATGACGGCAGAGCGCGATGGCCGCGCTGCTCCGGCACCGCCGCTGCCGACCCCTGCCATCTCTGCCGCAATCACCCTTAGGTCCCGCTTTGCGCCAATGCGCCGATCACCCCTTCGGGCGTGATCCGGCCGATCGCCCTCCCCGCACCATCGACCACCGCCAGCGCCCGCCGTTCCTTCGCCATCAGTGCAATGACCCGGTCGAGGCGCATCTCCGCCCTGACAGTCGGCGCCGCAATCGGCTCTCCGCCCGCCTCCGTGATGTCGGCCGCGGTGAGCACCTTGTCGCGCGGCACATCGCGGGTGAACGCGGCGACATAATCATCCGCCGGGTTGAGCACCAGATCGGCAGCGGTGCCGATCTGCACGATCCGGCCCTGCCGCATGATGGCGATGCGGTCGGCGAGCCGCAGCGCCTCCTGAAAGTCATGGGTGATGAACACGATGCTCTTCCTGAGCTTCGATTGCAGCTTCAGGAACTCGTCCTGCATCTGGCGGCGGATCAGCGGGTCGAGCGCGCTGAACGGCTCGTCGAGAAACCACACATCGGGCTTGACCGCAAGACTCCTGGCGATGCCGACCCGCTGCTGCATGCCGCCTGACAGCTCGCGGATCGATGCCCGCTCACGCCCGGCCAGGCCCACCAGCTCGATCATCTCGCGGGCCCGCGCCTGGCGCTCCTCCAGCCCCATGCCCTGCACCCTGAGCGGATAGGCGACATTGTCGAGCACGTCGAGATGCGGCAGCAGCCCGAAGTGCTGGAACACCATGCCGAGCTTGTGACGCCTGAGCTCGATCAGCTGGCGTTCCGACAACTGCCTGAGGTCGCGCCCCTCGATCAGGATCGTGCCCGCCGACGGCTCGATAAGCCGCGACAGGCACCTCACCACCGTCGACTTGCCGGAGCCCGACAGCCCCATGATGACGAAGATCTCGCCCGCGCCGACATCGAAGCTGACATCGCAGGCCGCCACCACCAGCCGCGCGCGCACCAGCCGATCGGCGATCTCGGCCGGCGCCTCGCCGCCGCCGAGCGCACGCGCCAGCGTCACATCGGCCGAAGCGCCATAGACCTTCCACAGATTGCGGCAGCTGAGGATTGCCGGCATCAGCTCCTACTGAGTGGCCTTATCGACCCAAGGCTTCCACACCGCCTCGTTCTCGTCCACCCACTTCTTGGCGACCTCGGAGGCCTTCTTGCCTTCGGTCTCGACCGCCATGGCGAGCGGCCCCTGCTGCTCGTTGGTGATCTGATAGGCCTTGAGGAAGCGATGCGCGGCCGGCCATTTGTCCTTGAGCCCCGGCCAGCCGAACTTGACGATGTCGATTCCCTTGCTCTTGCAGTCGAACGCCTTCTTCGAGGTGATGCCGGCGCTCTCGGCGAGCTTGCAGCCCTCCCCCGCATCATCGAGCGTCACGCGCTTCAGATTGTAGATGCTGGCAAGCCATGTCGGCTCCCACCATTGCAGCAGGATCGGCTCCTTGCGCGCCGCCGCCGACTTGACCTCGGCCGCCGTCGAGCCCTCGCCCCCGGACGGCACCGTCACGAGATCGAGGTTCCACGCCTTGACCCAGGCGCTCGAATCCGGCGTCCACTCTGCCGGATAGTCGAGCAGCCGTCCCTTTGGCGCGGTGTCGGGCGTTGCGAAGATGTCGGCGCATTTCTGGAGCGCTCGCCAATCGGGCAGGCCGGGGCATTTCTCGGCGACATAATCGGGATAGTACCAGCCCTCCTGGCCCTTGAGGCCGGTCGGTCCGAGCGGCTCGATGCGCCCGTCCTTGGTGAACTCGTCATAATATTTCTTGGAGTTCTGGTTCCAGTTCTCGAGATAGGCGGTGATCTGCCCGTCTGCCACCGCCTGGAACAGTGGCACCTGCGTCGTCTGCACGAACTGCACCTTGTAGCCCATGCGGCGCAGGATCTCGCCGGCAATCTCGGCGGTGATCTCCTGCCCCGTCCAGTCGAGCTTTCCGATGACGATCGGGTCAGGCGATTCAGGTACAGTGGCCGCACCCGCAGGTGCAATCGCCGCGAACAGCCCCAGCAACAGCGCTTGCGCTGCAGCCCGGGCAATCCGGAGATGCTCGAGCATTGTTGTTTCCTCCCTGGTTTTATCGGCGTTCAAATGAGGCTATTGCGGGAGCTGTGGCAAGAATTGTCCGGCGACGCCGCCGACTGGCTTGCTCGCGCCAAATCCGCCCGGCGTGAGCTCAGCAAGGGAGAGCGATGAAGAGGATCTCGAACGACGCGCTGCGCGACCATTTTCTCGGCTGGCAGTGCCGGATTCGCCAAATCGCCGTGCGCCAGTTCGACGGCCAGCCGATGCCGGCGATGCAGCCTTCCGTCTGGAGCCGCAAGGGCCAGCTCCTAAAGCCGCGGATGACCGTCCTGATCGTCAAGGCCGAACCCGCCGAATCGACCGCCTATTTCCGCCATCAGCTTAAGCGGACCCACGAGCATGCCGAGGCGCGAGGCGCCGGCCTCGCCTGGCTGGCGGCCGACTATTTCCAGGACCCGCTGTCCTTCTCCGACGAGATGACGGCGCTGTTCGCCGCCGAAAGCCCGTTTGCAGCGGCCATCCTCGCCGCCCGGACGGTGCTGCTCGACTTCGACCAATACAGCCAGCGCTACCGCATCCTCTGCCGGGTGCGGCAGCTCAAGACCGACGACCCGGCGCGCCAGGCGACGCTCTGGCACAACCGGCTGTTCAATCCAAATCTCGCCGGCGATGCCGCCGTGCTCGCGTTCAAGCCCGAATGGAAGAGCGCCGAGGCGGATCCGTGGCCTGGATGAAGGAAGGCAGTAGGCAATAGGCCGTGACCGGCTTTCTTCCCGACTGCCTACTGACTACGGCCTACTGCCTAAAACTTCCGATACGCCCTGTTCAGCTCGACCATGGGATGCTTCGGCGACATCTGGAACCGGATCAGGAGCTCGCGTGCCAGCATGTCGCGATCCTGTTGGTTGTCGGGGAGCTTGATGCCTGGCGGGATGCGCACCCAGCCATTGACGTTGCGGTCGAAGATCGCCGGCTCCCCCTCCTCATAACCCATATGGACGTCCTCGAGCCAGTTGAGGTCCTCCCAGCCCATGAACTCCATATAGCCCTTGAGGAACGGCGTGACCCGCCCGTAATCGGGCAACAGATTCACGTCATAGCGATAGCCGATATGCTGGCCGATCTCCTGCTCGCGCGTCGAGCCGAGGCCTTTGGAGTCCTTGATGAACTGGTCCACATCCTTGATCTGCGAACCCTTGTAGCTCGATCCCGCCATCTTGGCCCTCGCCTCAATAGGTGTGGTAGCTGCCGCCATCCAAGCCGACGACATAATTGGTGCCGGCCAGCGGCACCTTGCACATGGCCGATGCTTCCATGGTGAGCGCCGCCAAATCCTCGGGCTCGAGCGAGTGGATATTGGTCTTGCCGCAGGCCCGCGCCAGCATCTGCGCCTCCATGGTCAGCGTGTGGAGGAAGTTGTAGACCCGTTCCGCCGCCCGGTCGGGATCAAGCCGTTGGCGCAGCACCGGATCCTGGGTGGCGACGCCCACCGGGCAGCGGCCGGTATGGCAGTGATAGCAATAGCCCGCCTCGACGCCGATCTCATTGGGATAGTCGGTGACGCCTTCGATATGCTTGTTGCAGTTGAGGGCCATCATCACCGAATGGCCGATCGCCACCGCATCGGCGCCGAGCGCCAATGCCTTGGCGACATCGCCGCCATTGCGGATGCCGCCGGCATAGATGAGCGAGATCTCGCCGCGCTTGCCAAGCTCGTCGATGGCGCGCCGCGCCTCGCGGATCGCCGCGATCCCGGGAATCCCCGTATCTTCGGTGGCAACATGCGGGCCCGCGCCGGTGCCGCCCTCCATCCCGTCGATATAGATCGAGTCGGGATCGCACTTCACCGCCATGCGCACATCGTCATAGACCCGCGCCGCCCCGAGCTTGAGCTGGATCGGGATCTCGGCATTGGTCGCCTCGCGGATCTCATTGATCTTGAGCGCCAGATCGTCCGGACCCAGCCAGTCGGGATGGCGCGCCGGCGAGCGCTGGTCGATGCCGGCCGGCAGCGACCGCATCTCCGCCACCTGGTCAGTCACCTTCTGGCCCATCAGATGGCCACCGAGCCCGACCTTGCAGCCTTGGCCGATGAAGAACTCGCAGGCATCGGCGAGCCGCAGATGATGCGGGTTGAAGCCGTAGCGCGACTGGATGCACTGATAGAGCCACTTCATCGAATAGCGGCGTTCGTCGGGAATCATTCCGCCTTCGCCCGAACAGGTCGCCGAGCCGGCCATGGTGGCGCCGCGGGCGAGCGCGATCTTGGCTTCATAGGACAGTGCCCCGAAGCTCATGCCGGTGACATAGATCGGGATATCGAGCTCCATCGGCCGCTTGGCGCGCGGCCCGATCACCGTCTTGGTCTCGCATTTCTCGCGATAGCCCTCGATGACGAAGCGCGTCAGCGTTCCGGGCAGGAAGGTCAGATCGTCCCAATGCGGGATCTTCTTGAACAGCGAGAAGCCGCGCATGCGGTAGCGGCCAAGCTCCGACTTGATATGGATGTCGTTGATGACCTCGGGCGTGAAGATGCGTGACTGGCCGAGAATATATTTTTTGCTTTCCGCCGGCGCCCGCGCCACCGGCGAAGGCTGGCCGTTCCTCTTCGCATTAGTCGTCGCAGTTGGCTTCTTCGGCATGACTCGTCCCTCTAGAGCACCAGCTTCTTTTCGCTTGGCTCGAGATTGTCGTAGTTCCACAGCTGCTTGCCGGCGATGATCTTGCGGAAGTGATCGAGGCCGCGCGCCGGCATCATGTCATAGATCTTGAGCTTGCGGGCGAGCCATTCGCGGTCGCCCGTCGTCATCTCCGCCCACACCGCATCGACCCCGAGCGAGCGCGGCTCGCCGCCGATATAGATCGTGCCGTCATACATCGAATCACCGAGATTCTTGCCGGCATCGCCGCAGATCACCATGCGGCCGCGCTGCATCATGAAGCCGGTGAAGGCGCCCGTGTCGCCGCCGACAATGATCGTGCCGCCCTTCTGGTCGACCCCGGTACGCCCGCCGACCGAGCCCTTGCAGACCAGATCGCCGCCGCGCAGCGCTGCGCCGAACTGGCTGCCGGCATTCTTCTCGATGACGATGGTGCCGGCCAGCATGTTCTCGCCGCACGCCCAGCCGACGCGACCGGCGATGCGAACATTCGGCCCGTCGATCAGCCCGCAAGCGAAATAGCCGCACGAGCCTTTGATGATCAGATTGAGCCGATTGAGGATGCCGACCGCGAGCGAGTGCTTCGCCCCCGGATTGTTGAGCACGATGGTGCCGTAGCCCTGCTTGATCAGGGAACGGATCTCGAGATTGATGTCGCGCGGCTCGCGCGACGCGCAGTCGACCTCCGCCCGCTTGTTGAAGTCGACATCGGGCGCATCGGGATAGCCGAAGCTGGTGCGTTCCTCGGCGATGTCGAAGAATCGCTGCTGGCTGCGGCCGGCGAGCGCCTCGGTATGCATCCCCATCTCGAACGAGACATGGGAGGTCGGCTTGGTCGTTACGCCTGCCATACGCGCACCACTCCATCATAGGGGTCCGAGGTATCGATCTCATGCGGGATCACGCTTCTGATCGCCACCTCCTCCGAGGCGAGCGCCACCAGCTCGTCGCTCTCGTAAAGCACCATCGGCTTCGCGGCCATCGTGTCCTTGGCCATGCCGAGCTGATCCTTGGTCGCGACGAGATAGGTGAACACCCCGTCAATGTCGTCGATCGACCCCTTGAGGGAGTCCTCGAGGCTCGCACCCTGGTCGAGATTGTAGGCCGTGTAGACCGCCAGAAGCTCCGAGTCGCAATTCGACATGAAGCGGTGGCCGCGCCGCTCGAACTCGCGCCGCATCGCCCAGTAGTTCGTGATCTGACCATTATGGACGACCGCGATGTCGTTATAGGGATAGGCCCAATAGGGATGGGCCGAGCGGATGTCGACGTCGGACTCGGTCGCCATCCGCGTGTGGCCGATCGCATGGGTGCCGTTGAAATCGTTAAGGCCATATTGCCCGGCAACCACCCCGGCATCGCCGAGGTCCTTGATCAGCTCGAGCGCATGGCCGAACGACAGGATCTCCACTTTGGGAACATCCTCGATGAAGTCGGCGAGCTTCTTCATGTCGCCGTCATACTGGATGCGGTAGCGATAGGCATATTCCGTCGCATCCTCGCGCGCCAGCACGGTGACGCCGAGGCTCTTCATCCGCTCCTCGACCAGCGCGCGCCGCCGCTTGATCTCGTCATGGATGTCGAAGCCTTTCTTGGTGTCCTCCTGCTCGGCCACCTTGAAGCGCATCACATAGTCGTTCCGCCCCGGCCTGCCATAGAGCGCATAGCCGGTGGAATCCGGCCCGCGATGGCGCAGCGACAGGAGCATCGCCGTCATTTCCTTGCCGATATTGGCGGTCCCGTCGCGATGGATCAGCCCTGCTATTCCGCACATCGTCTTCTCGCCTCCAATCGATCGTTCACGGCAGGCAGTCGAGATAGGTCTTCAAGTCCCATTCGGTGGCGGTATGGAGGAAACGCTCCCATTCGTCGCGCTTGTACTCGTCGTAGAGCCGGTACATCTCGCCCGGCATCGCCGAGCGGATCACCTCGTCGTTCTTCAACGCCGCGAGCGCATCGCCGAGCGTCATCGGCAGCTTCTTTACCTGCTTGCCTGCTTCCATCGCCTGATAGATGTTGCGCTCCTCGGGCTTGCCTGGATCCATCTTGTTGTTGAGCCCGTCATCCATGGCGCGCAGCAGCCCCGCCGCCATCAGATAGGGATTGACCATCGAATCGACCGCCCGATACTCGAAGCGCCCAGGTGCCGAGACCCTCAAGCCCGTGGTGCGGTTCTGGAATCCCCAGTCGGCGAACACCGGTGCCCAGAAGCCGGTATCCCACAGCCGGCGATAGGAATTGACCGTCGAGCAGCCGATGGCGGTGAGCCCGCCGAGATGCTTGACGATGCCGCCGATCGCCCACAGGCCCGTCTGGCCGGGCAGCTGCACATCGCCGGTATCGGGCATGAAGGTGTTGTCGCCGCCACGCCGGTACATGTAGTTCTGCCGGAGCCCGGGGAGGTTTTCCGGATCGTTGCCGAGCGCTTTGAACTCGTCCTTGCCGCCCTTCCACAGCGAGATGTTGTGGTGGCAGCCATTGGCCGACACGCCCATGAACGGCTTGCACATGAAGCAGGCGATGATGTCGAACTCGCGCGCCACCTGGGCGCAGACCTGGCGGTAGGTGGTGAGCCGGTCGGCGGTCCGAAGCGCATCGTCATAGGTGAAATTGAGCTCGAGCTGGCCGGGGCTGTCCTCATGGTCGCCCTGGATCATGTCAAGACCCATCTGCCGACAATAGTCGATGACCCGCATATAGACCGGGCGCAGGCTCTCGAATTGATCGACGTGATAGCAATAGGGCCGCGAATAGCCGGAATGGTCCTTCTTGAGCCACATCATCTCGGGCTCGGTGCCGTGCCTGAGCCGAAGCCCGTGATCGGCCTCGAACTGATCGTGCAGCCGGCGCAGATTGCCGCGGCAGTCGGAGGTGAGAAAGGCCCCCGGATTGTCGCGCTCCTCGCGATTGCGGAACAGCGTGCAGAACATGCGCGCCACCCGCTTGTCCCAGGGCAGCTGCATGAAGGTCTCGGGCTCGGGCACGCCGACGAGCTCGGCCGCCTCCGGCCCGTAGCCGAGATATTCGCCATGGCGGTTGAGGAACAGATTGACCGTCGCGCCATAGACCAGCTGGAAGCCGCCATTGGCGACATTCTCCCAATGGTCGGCCGGGATGCCCTTGCCCATCACCCGTCCGGTCACCGACACAAATTGCAGATAGAGATATTGAATGCCGAGCTGATCGATCTTCGCCCGCACCTCTTTGATCAGGTCGTCGCGACCGCTCGCCTTGGTGAATTTCTCATAGTCGGTGGCCATGCGCTTCTCTCCCAAACCTTCTTACGATTCGCTGCTGCACGAACGATCAGCTCCAGGGGAACGGGCTCCGCGACACCGGATGGAGCTTGCCCTGCTCATAGCGCGAGAACCGGAAGGGCTCGAGCAGCCGCGAGCTCTCGCCCGCGATTTCGCCGGCCACCAGCTTGCCGACGCCGAGCATCTTGTAGCCGTGATTGGAGTCGGCGATGACATAGAC
>JBKOZY010000257.1:0-5973 GCA_046726135.1 Pseudomonadota bacterium
GGCATTGCGCCCGGCCAGCATGGCCACCGGATCGGCCGGAATCATGAAGGTGAGGGCGAAGGTGACCATGGTCACCCCGATCAGGATCAGGAACGATGCGACGATGCGTCTGGCGATGTAGCCGATCATCCGCTGCGGTCCCGCTGGGTCGGGTCGAGGGCATCGCGCAGGCCATCGCCGACGAGATTGAAGGAGAGCGCAAGGATGAGGATCGCGGCACCGGGTATGAACACCAGCCAGGGTGCGTTCAGAAAATATGACTGACTCTCGAAGATCATCATGCCCCAGGCCGGGGTGGGCGGCTGGACGCCACGGCCGAGGAAGGACAGCATGGCTTCGAGGAGGACGGTGGTGGCGATGCCAAGCGTCGCGTAGACGGTGATGGTCGGGACGAGATGCGGCAGCAGATGGCGGAACAGGATGCGCAGCGGACCGGCGCCAAGTGCCCGCGCCGCCTCGATATAATCGCGTTCGGCAAGCGCCACCGTCTCGCTGTAGATCACCCGGGCAATCTGAACCCAGTTCACCAGCGCAATGACGACGACGATGATGGCGAGGCCAGGCTTGAGGATGGCAGCAAGCGCGATAGCCAGCAGGAGCGGTGGAAAAGCCATCATCAGGTCGGTAAGCCGCATGATCGCGGCCCCCGCCGGACCGCGCAGATAACCCGCAGTAACCCCGAGAAAACTGCCAATGATCACGGCGATGCCATTGGCGATGATGCCGATCAGGAGCGAGGTGCGGGCGCCGAACAACAGCCGCGAGAACTGGTCCCGCCCGTTGGTATCGGTGCCGAACCAGAAGCGCTCGCCGGGTGGCAGCGGAGAGCCCTCCAGCGTCAGGCCGTCGAAGAATTGCTCATTGGGGTTGTAGGGTGAGATGACCGGGGCGAAGAGTCCCACAAACAGCAGCAACAGTATCGTCGCGAGCCCGAGCATCGCGAGCCGGTCGCGATGGAAGCGCTTCCAGAAATCCTGCATGCGCCGACTCTCGGCACGGCGTTGATCCTGTCAAGTGGACGATCCGGTCATGTGGACCGAGTTGCCGATCGGTTGGGAAGTGAAATACGATTGAAAAGAGGTCCTTGAAGCCCACCTTAGATGACCCATGGCGACAAAACGGACCACCTCAACGACTCTACAGGTGCTCAATGGCGGATTATTCCAGGAATTGGATGTGGTCTGAGGCTTGCGAGATGCTCGCCCGAGCCGAACGCATGCATCAGGACTTCTTTGGTCCGCCGCGATCGCGGCTGCGACAACCTTCCTGGGAACCCCCGGTTGACGTGTTGGAGACCGAGCGGAAGGTGCTCGTTCTCGTGGCGCTGCCCGGGGTCGCCGCTCAGCAGGTCCAGGCAGCGATCGACGGTGGGGATCTCGTGGTGGCCGGCAGCCGGGTCCTGCCGCGGGAGCTTCGGACCGCGGTGATCCACCGCCTCGAGCTGCCGCAGGGACGGTTCGAGCGGCGGATCAGGCTGCCATCGGGGCGCTATGAATCGGTTGATGTCGCGGTCATCGACGGGTGCCTCACCGTGTCGCTCAAGAAAGCGGAGACATCGCGTGGCTGAAAGCCGGACGAACGATCTTCCAGCGCTGCCGCCGGATGCAACCATCATCGTTCCCGTACGCAATTTCGTGCTGTTTCCGGGAGTGGTGATGCCGGTCGCGGTGATGCGGCCGAAATCGGTGGCGGCCGCCCAGCAGGCGCTGCGCGACCAGCGCCAGATCGGGATCATCATGCAGAAGGATCCGGCGGTCGAGGATCCCGGTCCCGACGATCTCTACAAGATGGGGACCATCGCCAACATCCTGCGCTATGTGACCGCTCCCGACGGCACGCATCACCTCATCTGCCAGGGCGATCAGCGCTTCCAGGTCACCGACTTCCTCGAAGGCTGGCCGTTCTTCGTGGCACGGGTGCTGCGCGTTCCCGAATCCGAGCCGGTCTCGACAGAAGTCGAGGCGCGGTTCCTCCACCTGCAGAACCAGGCGGTGGAAGCGGTCCAGCTCCTGCCGCAGGCGCCGCAGGAGCTCGTGGCGGCGATCCGCTCGGTGACCGCGCCGGGAGCGCTTGCCGACCTTGCCACCGCTTACATGGACACCCGCCCGGAGGAGAAGCAGGAGATCCTCGAGACGATCGACGTCACCGCGCGCATGGAAAAGGTGTCGCGGCTGCTGGCGCATCGGCTCGAGGTGCTGAGGCTCTCGGCCGAGATCGGCAAGCAGACCAAGGCGGCGCTCGACGAGCGCCAGCGCGAGGTGCTGCTGCGCGAGCAGATGGCGGCGATCCAGCGCCAGCTCGGCGAAGGCGACGAAGGCAAGGCTCAGGAGATTGCCGAACTTGCCCAGGCGATCACCAAGGCCGAGATGCCAAAGGATGCTGACGAGCGGGCACGCAAGGAGCTGCGGCGCCTCGAGCGCATGCCCGAGGCCGCGGCCGAATATGGCATGGTGCGCACCTATCTCGACTGGCTGGTCGAGCTGCCGTGGAAGCTGCCGGAGCGGCCGCCGATCGACATCGCCGAAGCGCGGCGGATCCTGGATGAGGATCATTTCGGCCTGGAGAAGATCAAGCGGCGGATCATCGAATATCTGGCGGTGCGGAAGCTCGCGCCGCAGGGCAAGGCGCCGATCCTGTGCTTCATCGGCCCGCCCGGCGTCGGCAAGACCTCGCTCGGCCAGTCGATCGCGCGCGCCATGCAGCGGAAGTTCGTGCGGGTCAGCCTCGGCGGGGTGCATGACGAGGCGGAGATCCGCGGCCATCGGCGCACCTATATCGGCGCCTTGCCCGGCAACATCATCCAGGCGATCCGCAAGGCTGGCGAGCGCGACTGCGTGATGATGCTCGACGAGATCGACAAGCTCGGCCGCGGCATCCAGGGCGATCCCGCCTCGGCGCTGCTCGAGGTGCTCGATCCGGAGCAGAACAACACCTTCCGCGACAATTACATCGGCGTGCCGTTCGACCTGTCGCGAGTGGTGTTCATCACCACCGCAAACATGCCCGACACCATACCGGGGCCACTGCGCGACCGGATGGAGATCATCAATCTCACCGGCTACACCGCCAACGAGAAGCTCGAGATCGTCCGGCGCTATCTGGTGCAGCGGCAGCTCGAGGCAAACGGCTTGACTGCCGATCAGGTGGAGATCACCAACGACGCATTGCGGCGGATCATCGATGCCTATACGCGCGAAGCCGGCGTCCGCACGCTCGAGCGGCAGATCGGCACGGTGCTGCGTCATTCGGCGGTCAGGATCGCCGAAGGTCAGAGCGGGCCGATCAAGATCGATGCCGACGATATCGGAGGCATTCTCGGGCCGCCGCTGTTCGAAGGGGAGCTCGCGATGCGCACCGGCATGGCGGGGGTGGCCACCGGGCTGGCGTGGACGCCGGTCGGCGGCGACATCCTGTTCATCGAGGCGACGCGGACGCCCGGCAGCGGCAGGCTCATCCTCACCGGCCAGCTCGGCGAGGTGATGAAGGAAAGCGCGCAGGCGGCGCTCAGCATCGTCAAGAACCGCTCGGGCGAACTCGGGATCGCGGCGAGCGCCTTCGAGAAGGCGGACATTCACATTCACGTGCCGGCCGGGGCGGTTCCCAAGGACGGGCCGAGCGCCGGGGTCGCCATGTTCATGGCGCTCGCCTCGCTGATGACCGAGCGGCCGGTGCGGAGCGACACGGCGATGACCGGCGAGATCAGCCTGCGCGGCCTGGTGCTGCCGGTGGGCGGCATCAAGGAGAAGGTGGTTGCGGCCTCGCGGGCCGGGCTGAAGCGGGTGATGCTCCCCGCGCGGAACCGCAAGGAATATGAGGAGATCCCGGAAGACGTCCGCCGCGAGCTCGAATTCATCTGGCTCGAGCGGGTGGAGGATGCGGTCGCGGCGGCGCTCGAGGATGCGCGGGAGGAGACCCGGGCGGCGTAGCGCTTTACGTCTGCCTACTGCCTATTGCCTCCTGCCGGCGCCCTGCTAGTGACACTCTCATGACGACCGTGGCTCTCGGGCTCAGGGAGAACTGGCCGCAATTCGCCTTGCTGGTGCTGATCAACGCCTTTGTGGGCGGCATGGTCGGCCTCGAGCGCACGGTCGTGCCGCTGATCGGGGCCGAGCAGTTCGGCATCGCATCGACCACCCTCGTCGTCTCCTTCATCGTCAGCTTCGGGCTCGTCAAGGCGTTCTCCAACCTGGTCTCCGGGCATCTCGCCGACCTCTGGGGCCGCAAGCGGGTGCTGGTCATCGGCTGGTTGTTCGGTCTGCCGGTCCCTTTCATGATCATGTGGGCTCCGGGTTGGGAGTGGGTGGTCGCCGCCAATGCGCTGCTCGGCATCAATCAGGGGCTTGCCTGGTCGATGACGGTGATCATGAAGATCGATCTCGTCGGACCAAAGTCGCGCGGCCTTGCCGTCGGCATCAACGAGTTCGCCGGCTATGTCGCGGTGGGCGCGACCGCCTTCCTCACCGGCTATCTCGCGTCGCGATACGGGCTCCGGCCGGTGCCGTTCTATCTCGGCATCGGCTATGCAACTCTCGGCCTCGGGCTGTCGATCCTGCTGGTGCGCGACACCCGCGCTCATGTCGAGCGGGAAATGGCCGGTCGCAAGAAGCCGGGCGGGACCATCGGCTTTTGGGACGTGTTCTCGCTGACGTCATGGCGCGACAGGAACCTCTTCGCCGCATCGCAGGCCGGACTCGTCAACAACCTCAATGACGGCATGAGCTGGGGCATCTTCCCGCTGTTCTTCACCAGCTTCGGCATGGGGGTGGAGCGGATCGGCGTGTTGAAGGCGATCTATCCGACGGCGTGGGGCATCCTGCAGCTCGTCACCGGGCCGCTGAGCGACCGGCTAGGGCGCAAGGGCCTGATCGTCGCCGGCATGTGGGTGCAGGCCACAGCGCTGCTCCTGACGGCGCTCACCCGCGATTTCGGCTGGTGGTTCGCCGGGAGCCTCATGCTCGGCATCGGCACTGCCATGGTCTATCCCGGCCTGATCGCGGCCGTGTCCGATGCCTCATCGCCGGCCTGGCGGGCGCGATCGCTCAGCGTCTATCGCTTCTGGCGCGATCTTGGCTATGCGATCGGCGCGCTCGCCGCCGGTCTCATTGCCGATCGCTTGGGATTTCCCTGGGCGATCGGCTCTGTTGCCGCCCTGACGTTTCTCTCCGGCCTGGTTGTGGCGTTGGTGATGCGGGAGACAGTCGGCAGTGGGCAATAGGAAACGGCCCACTGCCTATTGGCTAACGCCTACTGTCTTCCCTTGTCTGGTCGATGCTCCAGGCGCCCGGGCCGGCAAACACCAGATAGAGAAACACGAAGCAGTAGAGGATCGCGGCATCACCGCCGTTCAACGCCGGAAAGAAGCTGTTGGGGGCGTGAAACATCCAATAGGCGACTGCCATCTCGCCGGCGAGCACGAAGGCGACGCCGCGGGTGAACAGCCCGACCAGGAGCAGGAGCCCGCCGAAGAATTCGAGAACGCCGCCAAACCAGAAGAACGAGAAGGCCTCCGGCATCGTGCCTCCCGCCGGCATGTCGGGAAAGCCGAACAGCTTCTGCGCGCCGTGCGACAGAAAGAGCAGCGCCGTGACGATCCGCAGGACTCCCAGGGCATAGGGGGCATATCTCTCGAGCGTGGCCGCGTTGGTCATCGGATAGTGCTCCATTATCAGGGATTTACGGTTTCGGATTGACGTTGCGGATGGCGAAAGACTGCGGCCGAGATATGGCCGCCGGTGGAATTCCGTCGTAAACTGCGGGAATGGACGAAAATCAATCAATGTTTGCCGCATTGCGGCAGTCAAGCGACGACAAGACGGTCGATGTGATCGAGCGGCTGGTCAAAGAGGGCGATGATCGCGAGCTGGCGCGGGTGAACGCTGTGGCCTTCGCCAAGGAGCACGGCCTCGAAGAGAGCGCGGTGATCGGTACGTTTCTCCACGCGGCGCGGCTCGGCATGTTCGATCTGTCATGGAA
>JBKOZY010000258.1:0-2068 GCA_046726135.1 Pseudomonadota bacterium
CTAATACATTTGCGGCACTGTTGCGGATTGGACCCATTTACAATGGAAAAGAGAATGCATCCGTCAGGCTCTACTGAGATCCTGGGACAATCCGAGGGAATCGGCTCAAAATCGTTGAGCGGGCGGCACGCCCTGGTGCTCAGTGGGGAACGATTTCGAGATTCCGAAGGGGAAGAGCTCATGGCCAGCCGCATCGTCAAATCCACATGTACCGCGGCGGTTGCAATGGCGCTGTTACCGGCAGCTGCTCATGCCGATCAGGGCGGTGTCAGTTTCTGGGTTCCCGGCATTTACGCGAGCATGGCGGCGGTGCCGCCCGATCCCGGTTTCAGCATGCCCAGTACCTTCTATTTCTACAGCGGGAAGGGCGATCGCTCGGATCGCTTCGGGATCGGCGGACTGATCACCGCCGGGGTTGAAGTGAAAGATTTCGAAGGAGTCTTCCTGGCGCCGACCTGGGTTCCCGAGACGCCGGTTGCCAACGGCCGGCTGGCGCTTTCCATGATGGGCGTCGTTGCCAATAACGAAGTCGAAGCAAACATCAGCTTCCAGCGCATCCCGGTCGATATCAGCCGGACGGATGACACTTTCGGGGTTGGCGACCTCTATCCGATGGCCAGCATTTCCTGGAACTCAGGTGTCAACAATTACAAGCTCTATGCCACGGGCGACATTCCGGTCGGCGACTATGATCCGCACCGCCTCGCCAATATCGGGATCGGCCATGGCGCGATCGACGGCGGCGGCGCCTATACCTATTTCAATCCGGAAACCGGCCACGAGCTCTCAGCGACGCTGGGTTTCACCTACAATTTCGAAAACACAGAGAGCGAGGACTACAAGAATGGCATCGACATGCACCTCGATTGGGGTGCTTCACAATGGCTCTCGAAGACGACGATGGTCGGCGTCGCCGGCTATCTTTATTATCAGCTCACCGATGACACCTATCCCACCGACACACCGCTTGGCGAGCTCCGCGAACGGTTTCTCGGCGGGTTCCGATCGAAGGTCGCGTCTATCGGGCCGCAATTTGCCCACATATTCGAAGTCGGCGGTGTTCCCGTCTATACGACGGTTCGTGGCTATCATGAGTTCTGGGCAGAGAATCGGCTGCAGGGCAACAGCATCTTTCTCCAGGCGGTCATCCCGCTCGGCGGGCCAAAGGAGAAGTGAATGTGCTTGGAAGGGCCGTGCTCAACCACTGTTGGTTGCAGTCCCTGCCGCGGTTTTCCTGTATAGCCCGGTCGCGCACGCCCAATTTGTCATCAAGAACCCGGCCGTCGAGGAGGGTGCGCTCGCATTTGTGGGCCACGGCTCTTATGAGTCGGCGCTTCCGACCGGCGGTGACCCGCTCGGCTGGGGTCATGAGGTCGAAGTCAACTACGGCTTCACCGATTTCTGGAAATCGACGCTTGCTCTGGAGCTGAAGCAGCCTGTTCATCAGGAGCTGGAGCGAACGAGTTCAAATTCGAGAACTATCTCGAGCTCATCGACTATGGCCCAGCGCATGCCATCTTCAGTGCCTTTGGGAGTGTGAATTTCGGGCTCGACGAGGGTGTGGCAAACGCGGCAAAGTTCGGTCCGCTTGCCAAGTTCGGCGATGACGATTTAAACCTTACCCTGAACGCCATTTTCGACAAGACCTTCGGCAAATATCGCACGCCGGGCACCGGCCTCGACTATGCCGCCCAATTCAAATTTGCACTTGTCGACGGCCTCTCCGTCGGAGGCGAGCTGTTTGGCGACATCTCGGACCTTGGAGATGTCCCCTCCTTCAATGATACCGAGTTCAGGGTCGGGCCGGTGCTCTATCTGTCATGGCGCAGCGAGCAGAGCGGTTTCGGCTTCACTGGCGACATCGGGGTCCTGTTAGGCACGACGGATGCGACACCGGACACAACGATCAAGTGGGATCTCGAGCTGACCTTTTGATCCGTGAAGGTCCTCCCATGCGCGCAGAACTCCGGCGTCAGCTAATGGGATGGTCCGGCCGTGCTCCTGCCCCGCCAGTGTTTGAAGCTGGAAAGGGGCGCCAGAGCCGAGGAGCACTTCGATGCCTCAGAAG
>JBKOZY010000259.1:0-1628 GCA_046726135.1 Pseudomonadota bacterium
GCATGACGCCGTGGCCTGGGGCTATGCCAGGGCGGCCGATGCCAGGGGCGTCGAGATCATCCAGAATTGCGAGGTCACCGGCATCTCGCGCGACGGCAACCGGGTCACCGGTCTCGACACCACCAAAGGCCATATCCGCACCCGCAAGATCGCCGTCGTCGTCGCCGGCAACAGCTCGCTCTTGATGGCGATGGCCGGCTTGCGCATGCCGATCGAGAGCCTCTGCCTGCAGGCGCTGGTCTCCGAGCCGATCAAGCCGGTGCTCGACTGCGTGATCATGGCCAACACCGTCCATGGCTATATCAGCCAGTCCGACAAGGGCGAGCTCGTCATTGGCGGCGGCACCGACCCCTACAACAACTTCTCCCAGCGCGGCTCCTTTCCGGCGATCCAGCACACCGTGACGGCGCTCGTCGAGACCTTCCCGATCATCTCGCGACTGCGAATGCTGCGACTGTGGGGCGGCGTCGTCGACATGACCGGCGACCGCTCGCCGATCATCGGCAAGACCGATGTCGAGGGCCTCTATGTCAATTGCGGCTGGGGCACCGGCGGCTTCAAGTCGATCCCGGGCTCGGGCTTCGTCTTCGCCGACACCATCGCCAATGACCGTCCGCATCCGATAGCCGAACCCTTTGGACTGAACCGCTTCCTCGAAGGCCGCTTCATCGATGAAAGCGTCGCCGCTGCGGTGGCACATTGAAAGGCATTAGGCATTAGGCAATAGGCAGTGTTCGGTGCCCTTTCCTACTGCCTATTGCCTACTGCCGATTGCCTCACGAGACCTCCATGCTCCTGATCAAATGCCCCATCTGCGGTGTCGAAGGCGACGAGACCGATTTCCACTATGGCGGCGAGGCCCATGTCAAGCGCCCCGCCTCCGACCATCCCGACCGCATCACCGACGGCGAGCAGCGCGACTATCTCTTCATGCGCAACAACCCGCGTGGCCCCCACCATGAGCGCTGGCGCTGCGACCGCGGCTGCGGCAAATGGTTCAACGCCATCCGCGACACCCTGACGATGGAATTCCAGGCCACCTACGGCATCCGCGAGGAGCCCCCCGCGACATGACCGGGACCGTGCCCTACCGTTCGCCCGAGGCTCCAGGCATCGGCCGGCTGATCGACCGCGGGCAACCGCTCGCCTTCACCTTCGACGGCCGCCGCCTCTCCGGCTTCGCCGGCGACACGCTTGCCTCCGCCCTCCTCGCCAACGGCCAGCGCCTGGTCGGCCGCAGCTTCAAATATCACCGGCCGCGCGGCATTGTCGGCCTCGGCAGCGAAGAGATGAACGCGCTGGTCGGCATCGGCCTTGGGCCCGAGCACGAGCCCAACCTGCAGGCCACCGCCATCGAGCTTTACGACGGGCTTCAGGCGGTGAGCCAGAACCGCTGGCCGAGCCTCGCCTTCGATATCGGCCAGGTCAACGAGCTGTTCTCTCGCTTCATCCCCGGCGGCTTCTACTACAAGACCTTCAAATGGCCGAAGAGCTTCTGGCACCTTCTTTATGAGCCGCTGATCCGCCGTGCCGCCGGCCTCGGCCGCGCCCCGACCGGCCGCGATCCTTCCGCCTACGAACAAATCCGCGTCGACTGCGACGTGCTGGTGGTCGGCGGCGGTGCGAGC
>JBKOZY010000260.1:0-3341 GCA_046726135.1 Pseudomonadota bacterium
GTGGTGCGGCTGGTCGAGCGGCTGGTGCCGGCGGCGCGGGTGAAGCGGTTCTACGAGGAAGGCGAGATTGTCCCGGCCGAGCGCAAGATGCTCGAGATCACCGGCCCGATGTCGCGACTTTCCGAGGTCGAGACGCTGATGCTGCAGAAGGCGGGAATTCCCTCGATCGCGGCCAACAACGCCTTCGAGATGTGCCTCGCCATTCCCTACGCCGCCTTCATCGACATGCATGCCCGCCATGCCAGTGGCCCCGAGATGAATCTGCTCGCCGCCTATGGCGCTTCAGTCGGCTCGCGTGCCGCCCGCAACAGCGATCCGGCGGTCAAGGGATTCATCGGCTCGTCGCAGGACCTGACGGCGCCGTTCTACGGCTCGGAAGCCGGGATCGGGACCATGCCGCATGCGCTGGTCGGCTATGCCGGCGGCGACGTTCTCGAAGCAACCAAGCTGCTGGCCGGCCGTCTCCCCGACCTCCCGGTGCTGACCGCCCTTGTCGATTATCGCGGGCTGGAGATCACCGACGCGCTGCGCACCGCCAATTGGTTCTTCCGCGAGGCGCAGCTCGACCGCAAGGGCAAGAGCTTCGGCATCCGGCTCGACACCCATGGCGGCCGCTTCGCCGAAGGCCTCGATTACGAGAAATCGGTCGAGACCGTCGGCGAATGGCTGGGCGTCGAGGGCGAGTACAATATCGTCGAGCAGGTGCTGGGCAGGAGCGCGGTGCAGCTCGATCCCGGCAACATCCTGGTCGACAAGGTCCGGCGCCTCCTGTTCGGCAAGGGCGTGTCGGTCGCCTCGACCATCCACGCCCGCAAGGCGCTGGACGAGGCCGGCTTCGGCGCCACCCAGATCGTGGCCTCCTCCGGCTTCGATCCCCAGAAGTGCCAGATCATGGGGCACGCCAATGCTCCCGTAAACGTTATCGGATCCGGTAGTTTTTTGCCGGCGACGTTAACTGAAACTTACGCGACTGCTGATATCATCCTCTACAACGGTGATGCTCGAGTGAAGATCGGACGCGAGTTCCTGCTCGACTGAGCAAGCGGCAACGGATCCGGGCTCGACTCTCCCATAAAAAGGGACGGCACAGGTTGAAGGGGCTCGAACAGTGTTTGGCAGTTGCTTTTGGCGTTTCGTCTTCACGCTTTTTGCGTCTTTGTTGTTGATCGCCAGCGCCGGGACAGCCTCGGCAAGCGTCATCGCAGTGGTCGATATCTCAACCCAGCGAATGTATGTGACGGTCGATGGCGGGCCCTATGCGGTCTGGAAGGTGTCGACCGCAAGACGGGGCTATTACACGCCGCGCGGCAGCTTCCGTCCGAAGGTTCTGAAGCGGATGCACTATTCCAGCAAATATGAGAACTCGCCGATGCCTTATTCGGTGTTCTTTCATGGCGGCTACGCCATTCACGGCACCGAATATGTGCGCCGGCTCGGCTCTCCGGCATCCCATGGCTGCATCCGGCTGCACACCGTTAATGCTGCCGCTCTCTACTCGCTCATCAAGCGCTACGGTCGCGGCAGCACCCGCATCCGCGTGGTCAATTGAGGATTTGAGGCAGTCGGCAAATAGGCAGTCGGCCGTGACCTGCGCTCCATGCCCTGCCTAGTGCCTACTGACCACTGCCTATAGCTCTCCGCCGCTCGAGCGGGAGTCCTTGCCTCGACCAGCCGTCGGTGCCTTCCGGGTACCACAGCACCTTGCGGTAGCCGAGGGATAGCGCGCGCTTGGCGGCGTTCCACGACATCCAGCAGCGCTCGAGGCAGTAGAACAGGATCGGGCGATCGATATCGCGGCCGGTGGCCTCGGAAAGGCCGTGCCGGAAATAGCTCTCCATGGCCGGCTGGAGCACGCCGAAGCCGACATTGGGCAGCCAGATCGAGCCCGGAATGTCCTCGCGCTCGGGCTCGCGCCAGATCGTGCCTGCCGGAAGATTGGCAGGCTTCGGCGGCTTCGGCAGGACATCGATGAACATCGCCCTTTTGCTGCGCCACAGGCGCTCGGCCTCAGCGGTGGTGACCACCGTCGCCCCTTTGAGGGTGGCCGGCACCTCGGCGCGGAAATGGTCAAGACGAAAGCCTCTGGGCTCGTCTACTGCTCCAGCTGGAAGAGCGAGGAGAGCCAGGCAGCAGGCAGTTGGCAGTAGGCATATTGGAAGAGTGCCGCGCACGACCTACTGCCTATTGCCTAATCGGTAATGGCCTTGTCCTGCTCGTCGAGCAGCGGCACGCCGAAGGACTGGAGCAGGTGGTTGATCTCCGCCTGGTTCTCGGAGATCACGCGGTTGAGCTGGCGCTTCCACTCCTGATCGGAGGGGCGGACCCCCATGGTGATGCGATAGGTCATCCGGCTCACCTTCTCCTTGGTGAGCGGCGCCACCGTCAACTTCGGCTGCATCCTGCTGGCATAGTAGCCGGCGACCGGTCCCCAGACCGCGGCGACGTCTATCGTGCCCGATGCGACATCCTTGATCATCATCTCGGCCGGATTGGAGATCCGGGTGTCGACCATCAGCGGATAGGGTTTGACATGCCCCATGAGGCCGGCCCTTGCGATGCTGGTGGCCGGCGGGGTACCCGCCACCACGCCGATCTTCTTCGATTTGAGGCGCGGGTCCTCGATGGTCTCGATGCCCTCGAGCCCCGAGCCCGGCTTGAACACCAGGGCATAGGAGCTGCGGTAATAGGGGTTGGTGTTCTGGACGAGCTCGTCGCCCTGGGGATAGCCCATGATGATGTCGCAGCGCCGGGAGCCGAGCGTCATCCGGACAAAGCCGGTGGCCTGCGGAAAATAGGTATAGGACACCGATTTGCGGCCGAGCTTGGGGGCGAGCAGCTTGGCAAGCGCCTGCTCGAAACCTTCCTCCTTCTCATTGGAGAACGGCATGTTGTGGGGGTCGGCGCAGACCCTGAGCACATCGGGGTCCACCAACTCGACGCTCTGGCCGAGCCCGGTGGTCTGGGCCGGGGCCGGCGCTTGACCGGCTGACCACAGCAGGGCTGCCAGAACCGGTATGGCGATGAATCCTATTCGCATCTCTCTAGCTCTTCACGCCCAGGCACTGATTTTCAGCGGCGCGGGCGGCATCGGTCTTCGCTTCCTTCTTGGCCGGGCGGCCACGGTTCAGGGCACCGTCGGCCCGGGCCCTCAGATAGATATAGAGATCATCGAGATGACAAATGACATTCTGATTGGTTCCAAATGCCGGCATCACGCTTTGCTTTGCGGCATTGGTGACCGTCCGGCCATTCACCACAACGTCCTGAAACTGCTCGTAGGTCAGGGTCTTGAGTGAATCGGCAAGGGCCGGGGCGTAGGAGGAGCCGGCACCATCGGGGCC
>JBKOZY010000261.1:0-2285 GCA_046726135.1 Pseudomonadota bacterium
GTCCAGGATCGGAAATCGCCTTCGTCGAACCGCCATGGCCGGGCAGATCGAGCGCGTACACCGGCCCGGCATCAGCGATGGCGTCCATGTTGAAGAGCCAGTTGTTGAGATCACCGCCAAAGCCATGAATGAGGACGATGGGATTGCCGTTGCCCGGCCGATGCGCATAGCGTAGCCGGCCGCGATCCGTATCGGCAGTCTGGTATGATTGTTCCTGATCCTCATCGACCTCGTTCGCCACCGGCACCTCAAAGTCCGCGACATAAGCGTCGATCTCGGCATCGCTGACCTCAGGCGGTGCCATGACTCCAAGAAGCGCCTTGACCGGGTATATTTGTCCGATCTCGCCGATGCGGCGCCTGAGCACTCCGCCGTCGGCGGCTTCCACCGCGTTGGCGATTTTGTCCGTCTCGACGTCCATGATCTCCTGACCGGGAGTGATCGTCTGCCCTTCCTCGACATGCCAGGCTGAAAGCGTCCCCTCTTTCATCGAGAGTCCCCATTTCGGCATGACAAGCGGCGTAATGTTCTGGTTCATCCTTGCCTCACATCACCCTGTGCTGCGCGCCAACCGTTTTGCGCACCGCGGCGGCGATCGCCTCGACGCTCGGAACATAGAGATCCTCCAGAGTCGGCGAGAACGGCACCGGCGTGTGCGGGGCGGTGACCATGCGGATCGGCGCCTTGAGAGCATCGAATGCCTCCTGCGCCACCATTGCCGAAATATCAGACGCGATCGAGCAGCGCGGATTGGCCTCGTCGACGCAGATGAGCCTGCCGGTTCCCTCGACACTCTCGATCACCGTGTCCATGTCGATCGGCGATAAGGTCCTGAGATCGATGACTTCGCACTCGACGCCTTCCTTGGCCAGAAGACTGGCCGCGTCGACAGAGCGCTGCACGGTCTGCCCATAAGTGACGACGGTCGCATGCTTGCCGTCACGAATGACATTGGCCTCGGCAAATGGGATCGCATAGGACTCTTCGGGCACGTCCGACTCCTGACCGTAGAGGTTCTTGTGCTCCAAAAAGATTACCGGGTCATTGTCGCGAATCGATTGAATCAGCAGTCCCTTGGCATCGTAAGCGTTGGACGGGCAGACCACCTTCAGCCCGGGAATATGTGTGAAAATCGGCGTCAGCATCTGACTGTGCTGAGCGGCGGCGCGGAATCCGGCTCCGCACATGGCGCGAATGACCACCGGGGTCTCCGCCTTGCCGCCGAACATGTACCGGAATTTTGCCGCCTGATTGTAGATCTGGTCGAGGCAGACGCCCATGAAGTCGATAAACATCAGCTCGGCAATGGGCCGAAGGCCGCAGGTGGCCGCGCCGATGGCGGCACCCACATAGGCACTTTCCGACAATGGCGTGTCCATGAGGCGGTCGCCGTGTTTGGCAAACAGCCCCTTGGTGACGCCGAGCACGCCGCCCCACGCGTCGGCTTCGCCGGGTGAGCCCGTGCCGCCGACAATGTCCTCGCCCATCACGATGACGGTCGGGTCGCGCCGCATTTCCTGGTCGATCGCCTCGTTGATTGCATCCTTCATGCTTAGTTTGCGGGCCATGTGATCCTCCCCTGAGGATTGTTATGTCGGTCAATAGGCGACGTAGACGTCTGTCAGAAGATCGCGGGCATTTGGCACCGCGGCTGCCTTTGCTTCGGCGACTGCCTCATCGATGAGGCGCGCCACCTCGCCATCGATCCTCTCCATCTCGGCGGCGGAGAGGAGACCTGCTTCGCGGACCCGCGCTTGAAAGAGCTTGATGCAGTCATTGTTGGCACGGATATCCTCCAGCTCGCCCTTGGCGCGGTAGGTTTGCGCATCACCCTCGAAATGGCCATGAAAGCGAACCATCTTGCATTCCAACAGTGAGGGACCTCCGCCTTCGCGGGCACGCCGGATGATTTCGCCGGCCGCTTCGTAGACAGCGAAGAAATCGGTGCCATCGACGGTGACTCCAGGCAGGCCAAAGCCGGTTGCGCGATCGACATAGGAATCGGATGCCACCGCCCATTCCACCGAAGTCGATTCGGCATAGCCGTTGTTCTCGACCACGAAGATTGCCGGCAGATTCCATACCGCCGCGAGATTGAGGCTCTCCAGGAACATTCCTTGATTGGAGGCACCGTCCCCGACGAAACAGATGCCCACTCCCTTATGGCCGAGTTTTTGTGCAGCGAGCGCCGCACCGCAGGCAAGCGGCGCGCCGGCGCCCAGGATTCCGTTGGCGCCCATCATGCCTTTCGACAGATCAGCGATGTGCATGGAGCCGCCCTTGCC
>JBKOZY010000262.1:0-16494 GCA_046726135.1 Pseudomonadota bacterium
CATCAGGACGAAGAAGCGCTTGGACATTTACGAACCGGGCGTCAAGGGATCGATGGCGGCCGGCGGAAGCTAGCCGAGCGGCCCGAAATTGACCAGCATCGCTTGTTCCGCGGTGGCGCAACCGCACCCGTAGATTGGAATGCAGTCGCGACGCTGTCGCTCCCCTCACAATGGAGGGTTGCAGCGACGGCGGCCCCAGGCCGGGCGACGGAACATTTGCAATCCAACATAGCTTAACCACGTCGGACCAAGCCTCATCAGACGTTGGGAAGCGCGTATGGATTCGGCATTCGAGCAGGCGGGTGGCGTCAGGGTCGGCATCGTCGGCGTCGGCAACTGCGCTTCCTCCTTCATCCAGGGCCTG
This sequence comes from Pseudomonadota bacterium, assembly GCA_046726135.1. GTDB lineage: Bacteria > Pseudomonadota > Alphaproteobacteria > Rhizobiales > Aestuariivirgaceae > DATAFF01. The sequence goes on from JBKOZY010000262.1 coordinate 365, forward strand.
AGCTATTACCGCGAGGCGCGCAACAATGCGCCCGTGCCAGGACTGATGCATAGCGCCATCGGCGGCTATCGGGTGGGCGACATCGCAATCACCGCCGCCTTCGACGTCAATGCGAGCAAGGTCGGGTGCGATGTCGGCAAGGCGATCATGGCGCCGCCGAACAATACCCAGGTGTTCGCCGCAGTGCCGGAGCTCGGGGTGACGGTGGCGCGCGGGCCGACGCTTGACGGCATCGGGCACTATCTCAAGCGGGAGATCACCGAGTCGCCGCAGCCGGCGGCCGACGTGACCGACGTGCTGCGCGACAGCGGCACCGAGGTGCTGGTATCCTATCTGCCGGTCGGGTCGGAGAAGGCGACCCGCTTCTATGCCGAGCGGGCAATCGAGGCCGGCTGCGCCTTCGTCAATTGCATCCCGGTGTTCATCGCCTCCGATCCGGCGTGGCGGCGGCGCTTCGAGGCGGCGGGACTGCCGCTGGTCGGCGATGACATCAAAAGCCAGGTCGGGGCGACCATCGTCCATCGGGTGCTGACGCGACTGTTCCGCGAGCGGGGGGTGCGGCTCGACCGCACCTATCAGCTCAATTTCGGCGGCAACACCGATTTCCTCAACATGCTCGAAAGAGAGCGACTCGAGAGCAAGAAGCTCTCCAAGACGCGCGCGGTGACGAGCCAGCTCGACGTACCGCTGTCGCCGGAGAACATTCATATCGGACCGAGCGACCACGTGCCGTGGCTCAGCGATCGCAAATGGGCCCATATCCGCATGGAGGGCACGGCATTCGGCGGCGTGCCGCTCAATGTCGAGCTGAAGCTCGAAGTGTGGGACTCGCCGAATTCGGCCGGTGTGGTGATCGATGCGGTGCGTTGCGCCAAGCTGGCACTGGACCGCGGCATCAAAGGGGCGCTGACCGGCCCATGCGCCGCCTTCATGAAGTCGCCACCCGAGCAGTATTCCGAAGAGGAGGCTGCCCGGCTCACCGAGGATTTCATCGCGGGACGCGACTAGAGCATGAAGATCGTGATCTTCGGCCTGACCGTCAGCTCGTCATGGGGGAACGGCCATGCGACCCTGTGGCGCGGGCTCATCAATGCCCTGGCGCGGCTTGGCCATGACGTCACGTTCTTCGAGCGCAACACCGATTTCTACGCGGAGAACCGGGATCTCGCGGCGCTGAACGAGGCGCGGCTGGTGCTTTACGACAGTCTTGCCGATGCCCTGGCCGAGGCCAGGCGCGAGCTCAAGGCGGCGGATGTGGCGATCACCACCTCCTATTGCCCGGATGCGATCGCAGCGGCACGGCTGATGCATGATTGCGGGCGGCCGCTCTCGGTGTTCTACGATCTCGATACGCCGGTGACCCTGGCGCTGGCGCGCCAGGGCCAAGCGGTGCCGTGGCTCGACCAGTCGCGGCTTGGCGAGTTCGACCTGGTGCTCAGCTATACCGGCGGGCGGGCGCTGGAGGAGCTCATGGCGCTGGGGGCCCGCCGGGTGGTGCCGCTCTATGGCCATGCCGATCCGGCGGCGCATGCCCGCGTCGGCGAGGATGCGCGCTTCGCGGCGGATCTGTCATGGCTCGGCACCTGGGCGGCCGACCGGCAGCGAACGCTCGAGACGCTGTTCGCGGCGCCGGCACGGGCGCGACCGCACTGCAGGTTCCTCCTCGGTGGCGCGCTCTATCCGCAGACCTTTCCCTGGACGCCCAACATCTGGTTCGTGCGTCACGTCCCGCCCGACCTCCATCCGGCATTCTATTCGTCGTCGCGGCTGACCCTCAATGTCACCCGCGACACCATGGCCGAGATGGGATGGTGCCCGTCGGGGCGGCTGTTCGAGGCGGCGGCCTGTCGCGCACCGGTGATCAGCGACTGGTTCGAGGGCCTCGATGAATTCTTCGCGCCGGGAAGCGAGATCCTGATCGCTCGCGACACCGAGGAGGCGCTGGGCGCGCTCGATACGTCCGACCTTGAGCTCGAGCGGATCGCCGCGGCGGCGTATGCGAGGTTTCGCGCGGACCATACCTCGGCACGGCGCGCCGAGGAGATGGTCGCCGCGTTCGAAGCGCTGCGGAGCCCGGTCTTCGCGCACAACATGGAGGCAGGAGAATGTGGGGCATAATCCCGGCGGCGGGACGCGGCAGCCGCATCCAGCCGCTTGCCTTTTCGAAGGAACTCCTGCCGGTCGGCAGCCGGCGCGAGGGCGCCCGTGAGCGGCCATGCGCGGTGAGCGAATATCTGCTCGAGCGCATGGTCAAGGGCGGCGTCGACAAGGTCTGCTTCGTGATCTCGCCGGGCAAGTCCGACATCATGGAATATTTCGGTGGGCGTTACGGGCCGGCGACCATCGCCTATGTGGTGCAGCCGGAGCCGCTCGGCCTGTGCGACGCGATCTTTCGGGCGGCGCCGCTGATCGGCCAGGACGACAGCGCGGTGGTCGGCCTTCCCGACACCATCTGGTTTCCCGATGATGCGCTCAATGCGCTTCCCAAGGGCTTTGCCTTTCTGCTGTTCCCGGTCAAGCAACCGCAGTTCTTCGATGCGGTGGTGCTCGACGAAGCAGGGAGAGTGACGGAGATCCAGGTGAAGCAGGCGGAGCCGCGCAGCAACTGGATCTGGGGCGCGTTCCGCATGCCGGGCACGACGCTGCACGATCTCCATCGGCTGTGGCAACGGCCGGACCGCGGCGATGAATTCATCGGCACGCTGGTCAATGCCTGGATCGCGCGCGGTGGCGAGGCCTTCGGCGCGAAACTCGGAACCGCCTATGTCGATGTCGGAACCTTCGATGGCTATCGGATGGCAATCAACCTGCTCGGCAGCGACAGCGCCGCAACAATGCGGGCGGGCAATGCGGTGGCGCGAGGGCGGCGATGACGGGCCCATCGTTAAGCGGCGACGAGATCCGCGCCCGCATCCAAAGGCTCGGACCGTGGTTCCACAATATCGAGCTCGGCGGCATCGCCACCGCACCCGAGCATTTTCTCGGCGACTATCCGCAGAACAAATGGCGGCAGTTCAGCCATGCGCTGCCGGCTGATCTCTGCGGGGCGAGCGTGCTCGATATCGGCTGCAATGGCGGGTTCTACGCCATCGAGATGAAGCGGCGCGGCGCCAAACGGGTGCTCGGCATCGATTTCGACCAGGACTATCTCGACCAGGCGGAGTTCGCTGCCGAGGTCAACGGTCTCGACATCGAATTCCGCCAGCTGTCGGTCTATGAGGTCGGACGCCTCAAGGAGCGGTTCGACATCGTGCTGTTCCTCGGCGTGTTCTATCATCTGCGCCATCCGCTGCTGGCGCTCGATCTGATCCGCGCCCATGTCGTCAAGGACATGTTCGTGTTCCAAGCAATGCAGCGGGGCGATCCGGCGGTCGAGCCGGTGGCGCCGGATTACGAATTCTTCGGGCAGGCGCCGTTCGATGCGCCGGGCTATCCCAAGCTGCATTTCGTCGAGCATGCCTTTGCCGGCGACCCGACCAATTGGTGGGTGCCCAACCGGGCCTGTGTCGAGGCGCTGCTCAGGGCAAGCGGCTTTTCCATCGTCAGCCATCCGGAAGAAGAAGTCTATGTCTGCCGGGCGGGTGCGATTCCGCCGGCCGGCCTTGCCATTCCGCAAAGCGAGGATTTCGCAGGATGATCGAAGCGGCCATGATCTGGAACGAGCCCAACAACAAGTCGCATTGGGACATTGCGATCGATCCCGACTGGGCGCATTTTGCCGCGATGGCGACCGGAGCCGGCAAGGCGATCGCGTCGAGCTGCCCGGGTCTCAAACGGGTGCTCGGCGGCATCTCTCCAATCGACCCGCAATTCATGCGCAACATGGCGTGGCTCGGCGTGCTCGACCATGTCGACATCGTAGCGGTACATGGTTTCCCGCTCGACTGGAATCTCTGGCAAATCGATGAGTGGCCGGCGAAGATCGCCGAGATCGCCGCAGTCACCGACCTGCCGATCTGGGTCAGCGAGGTCGGGGTGTCGTCATTCGGCGCCGAGGAGGTGCAGGCCTGGGGAGTCGATCGGACCGCCGATCTGCTCGGGCCGCACAGCGCGCGCATTCATTGGTACAGCCTCTATGATCTGCCGCAGGCCTGGGGTGCCACGACGCGCCACAAGGAGGCGGAGGGCTCGTCCTACTACCGGCATTTCTATATGGGTCTCTTACGCGAGGACGGCACGCCCAAGCCGGCGCTCGAACGCTTCGCCAAGCGGACGCCGACACTCGGCATCTGCCAGTGGTTCCATTACGAGGATCATCGCCTCGGCGATGCCGTGGGCTGGCTCAAGCGGCTCGGCGTCAAGCATCTCAGGACCGGCCTCTCCTGGGCGGACAGCTTCCGGCCCAATGCGCTCGACTGGTTCGACCGACAGATGGAGGCGCTGGCGCCGTTCGATGTCACCGTCACCTTCTGCTTCACGCCCGAGCATCGGGGCATCGCGCCGCATCACACGAGCCCGCCGGTCGATCCCAGCGAATATGCCGATTTCTGCGCCGCGATGCTCGAGCGCTATGCCCGGCGCACCGGCTTTCGCGAGGCGGCGGCATGAGCGACAAGATCGCATCGGCGTTCCTTCAGGCGCTGCTCTCGCGGCGGGAGCAACCGATCGCGGCCAATGGACTCGCGGTCGTCATCGCCCATCCCGATGACGAGACGATCGGCGCCGGCGCGCTGCTGATGCGCACGAGCGGCGTGCATCTCATCGTGGCGACGGACGGTGCGCCGCGCTCGCCGGAGGTGGCGCGCGAGCATGGCTTTGCGACGTTCAGGGACTATGCCGCGGCACGGCGGCGGGAGCTGCAAGAGGCGATGGCGATCGCCGGCGTGCCACCCGAGCGGCAGATCATGCTGGGATTTGCCGATCAGGGCGGGCCTTTTGCGCTCGCCCAGCTCAGCGCCATGCTGGCGGGCGCCGTCATCGCGCGGGACATCACAATGGCGGTCACCCATGCCTATGAAGGCGGCCATCCCGATCATGATGCGGTGGCCTTCGCGGTGCAGGCGGCAAAGCGGCTGCTCCAAATGCGCGGGCGCGATCTGACCATCATCGAGATGCCGCTCTACCGGCTCGATGAGGAGGACGCCTTCAGCACCTCATTCGCCGGCGCGACCCAGGACGCGATCGACTATGCGATTGCCGGGTCCGAGCTCGATCGCAAGAAGGCGATGATCGCGGCCCATGCCAGCCAGCAGCAGATGCTGAGCCTGTTCAATCCGGCGCGCGAGCAGTTCCGCCCGGCGGCCAAGCATGACTTCAGCGCGCTGCCGAATGGCGGCAGGCTGCTCTATGAGCGCATGCCATGGGGCATCGAAGGCGCCATCTTCCAGCGCCAGGTCGGCGAAGCCATGGCGGCGTTGGCTCGCGAGGGGCTCAGATGGGACTGACGGTACTGTCGGTCGCCTATCCTTTCGCGGCGGTCAGCAGCGATGCCAGCGGCGGCTCGGAGCAGGTGCTCACCCATCTCGACCGGGCGCTGGTCGAGGCCGGTCATCGATCGCTGGTCATCGCACCGGAAGGCTCGATGGTCATGGGCGAGCTCATCGCGCTCAAAGCGCCCGCCGGCCCGCTCGATGACGCGGCAATGCACCAGGGTCGCGCGCTCTGTCGCCAGGCACTGACGCGCGCGCTCAAGCAGCAGGCGATCGATGTCGTGCATTTCCACGGGCTCGATTTCTATTTCTACCTGCCGGCGCCGGGGCTGCCGATCCTGACGACGCTGCATCTGCCGATCGGCTGGTATCCGCAATTGGCGCTTTGGCCGTCGCGGCCAGACAGCTGGTTCAATTGCGTGTCAGCAACCCAGCATGGCGTCGTGGCCACTAATCCGCATATGCTGGCGCCGATCGGCAATGGCGTCGATATCGAGCGGCTCGCTATCGCGCGACGTCCGCAAGGCTTCGCCCTGGTGCTCACCCGCATCTGCCCCGAAAAGGGCATCCATCTTGCCATCGCGGCGGCGAAGCAGGCCAAGATGCCGATCGTCATTGCCGGCGAGATCTTCCCCTATGCGGCGCATCAGGATTATTTCGCGCAGGAGATCGCACCGGCGCTCGGTGCCGACTGCCGCTTCATCGGACCGGCCAATTTCGCGCAGAAACGGCAATTGCTGGCGGACGCTGCGTGCCTGCTCGTGCCGAGCCTGGTCGAGGAGACGAGCTCGCTGGTGGCGCGGGAAGCGGCAGCGACGGGCACGCCGGTGATCGCCTTCGCGCGCGGCGCATTGCCGGAGACGGTGGTGCATGGGGTCACCGGCTATCTCGTCGAGACGGTCGAGGAGATGGCGGCGGCAATCCCGTCGGCGGAAGCCATCGATCCCGTAGCGTGCCGCCTCATCGCGCGCCAGCGCTTCAGCCACAAGGCGATGGTCCAAGCCTATTTCGGTCATTGGCAGATGCTGGCGAGCGGCAGCCTCGGCCACCGCCGGGGAGTGGCCTGAGCATGGGGCTCGACACGGTGATCGTCAGCGACATCGCCGGTCTCGAGGCTCTGGAAACGCCGTGGTGGAGGCTGTTCGACAGCTGTCCCGAAGCGACGCCGTTCCAGTCGCCGGCCTGGCTCATCGCCTGGTGGCGGGCTTTTCACCCGGGCGATCTCCGCACCATCGCCATTCGCGATGGCGACCGGCTGGTCGGGTTTGCACCCTTCTATATCGAGCGGGCGATCGCCGGCGGTCGCCTCCTGGCAGTGGGGATCGGGCTCAGCGACTATCTCGATGTGCTGGTCGCGCCCGACTGCCGCAGTGCGGTCCTTTCAGCAATCGCTGCAGCGATCGAGACGCTTCCCGGCTGGCAGGAATGGGAGCTGACGGATATGGCGTCGTTCGCGGCCGGGCGAGGCTTGCCTCATTTGAGCAGCTGCGCTTGCGAAGAGACTCCGGCGGCGGCGCGCTATGTTCTGGCGCTTACGGAGGAGCCGGCGAGGCCGGTGCCGGGCGGCAAGGCGCGCAAGCTCCGCATGGCCGAGCATCGGGCGCACCGCGACGGCGGCTACAGGATCTACAAGGCCGATGCAGTCTCGCTCGACCGGCTGCTGACGCGGCTCATCGATCTCCATCATGAACGCTGGACGGCGCGCGGCGAGACCGGGGTGTTCGCCGACCCACGGGTGGAGCGCTGCCATCGCGAGGCGCTGCCGGCGCTGCTCAAGCGCGGCGTGCTGCGGCTCTATGGGCTCGAGCGGCATGGCAGGATCACCGCCGTCCAGCTCGGCTTCCAACATCGCCAACGCGCTTTCGCCTATCTCGGCGGCTTCGACCCGAACGACATGCAGGTCAGCCCAGGCACGCTGCTGACGGCCCATGCAATCAAGGAGGCGCAGCGCGAGCGCTGCTGCTGGTTCGACTTCCTCAAGGGCGACGAGGCCCACAAGCTCAGCTGGGGCGCGAAGCGGCAGGAGGCGTTCCGGCGGGTGTGGCGGCGGCATGGCGACGATGTGGTCGCGCTTCTGGCGGGCGGCCAGCTGCCGGCCAATGTGGCGGTGATGCGGCTGGCGTATCGGGCGCGGTCGGCGGCGGAGGTCGAGGCGACGCTGGCGGCGGCCGAGGCCGCGGCGCATGGCGCGGTCGCCGGGCAGCGGCTCAAGGCAGCGGGAGCGTTGTGGCGGGGAAGCCCGCGGGCGTTCTCGCTGGTGCAGGCGGTGCGCGGCGCAGTCGAGGCGCAGGGCGATGGCGGCGATGCGGTCATGGCTTGCGCGCAGCTGTTCGACCGGGCTGTTCGCCATGACGCCGACGGGGCGGCGGCACTCTATGCGCTCGGCCGTGACGATATTCTTGCACAGGCAACCAACGAGATCGTGATGCTGCTCGAATCGCGCGGGCTGCTCGACAGGCGCATGCGGATCCTCGATCTCGGCTGCGGCGCGGGACGGGTGGCGGCGGCGCTGGCCGGCAGGGCAGCGCAGGTGGTGGGCGTCGACATCTCGGCCGGCATGCTCGCGGCAGCGCGGGGTCGCCTTTGCGATCGCGCCAACGTCATGCTGATCCAGGGATCAGGGCGCGATCTCGCCTGGCTCGGGAACGATGCGGTGGACCTGGTGCTGGCGGTCGATGTCTTCCCCTATCTCGTCGAACCGGCGCCAACCCTGATGGCTGCGATGATGGGCGAGGTGCGGCGGGTGCTACGGCCCGGCGGGTCGCTGATCGTGCTCAACTGGTCCTATCGCGGCGACCCGCAGGGAGACCGGCAACAGGCGGCGCGCGAGGCGGGGCGATGCGGTCTCATTCTGCAGGAGGACGGTCCTGCCGGATTCCACTTCTGGGATGCGACGTTGTTTCATTTTGTGAGGCAGTCGGCAGATAGGCAGTAGGCAAGAGCAGCAGGCACTGCCCACTGCCTAACGCCTACTGCCTTTTCACTAAGCCGGAACCATTCCAAGCGCCTGGAGATAGAGCGCCAGCACAGCGTCCTCCTCCTCGCGCTCGGCGTGGTCCTTCTTGCGGATGGCGATGACCTTGCGCAGGATCTTGGTATCGAAGCCATTGGCCTTGGCCTCGGCATAGATCTCCTTGATGTCGCCGGCAATCGCCTGCTTCTCCTCCTCGAGATGTTCGATGCGCTCGACGAGCGACTTCAGCTGGCCGTTCGCAAAGCTGGTCTTGGCGTCCATGCGTCTCCCCGATGAGATCCCCGTTCAGTCCTTCTGATGGCGTGCCTTCCACTCCTCGTAGGGCATGCCGTAGACATGCCGGCGCGCCGAATCGCGATCGAAAGCAACTCCGGAGTCGGCAGCGGCCTCCTGCATCCAGTTGGACAGGCAATTGCGGCAGAAGCCGGCGAGGTTCATCAAATCGATGTTCTGAACGTCGCTGCGCTGGCGCAAATGTTCGATCAGCCGCCGGAACGCCGCGGCCTCCAATTCCGTCCGTGTCCTGTCGTCGAGCTTGGTCATCGTCATGCACTCCCTAGAGATCCGCACCGGCGCGCGCAACTGCCTTGGCAAGGATATGCCCAAGCCGTTCACCCCATTCAACAGCATGGCTCGCGACGGCGATCAGATCCTGGCGGATCTCGATCAGGGCGTGGCGCAACCCGCGCTTGACCGCATGGGTGTCCATGGTGTCGCCTGGGAGCCCGCCGGCATAGGGTTCATTGTCGCCGACCACCAGCGCCGGATCGGCGGCGAGCTCGGCGATCACCGCGGCCGGCAACCTGCGGTCGCCCTCCCACAATATGCCGATATGCCAGGGGCGAGGCGCCGTCTTCCAGAAGGGGGTGAAGCTGTGGATGGAGATGATATCGGGCGGGCGGCCAAGCGCCAGGGCGCGATCGATCCGGTCGGCGATCGTCTGGTGATAGGGCCGGTAATAGCGCTCGATCCGCAAGGCGCGCTCGGCGGCATCGATGCCGAGATTCCCCGGGACAACTGCGCCATCCGACAATTTCATGATCAGGGTGGGGTCATCGAGGCCGCGATTGGGGTCGATCAGCAGGCGCGAACAGGGTGCCAGGACGGCCGGGGCGGCGAGCGCGCCAGCCAGGGTGCGGGCGACTGTCGCGGCCCCTATGTCATAGGCGATATGGCGCTCGAGCTCGGCTGCGGGTAAGCCGAGGGTGCCATAGGGTTGTGGAAGGGCGTTGCTGGCATGATCGCAAAGGATGAGAAATCCTGAGGCCGGATCGCCGTCCACGATGCTGTCGGGCTGAAGAGCAATGGTTGTGGAATGTCCAGTCATGATCCTGCCAGATTCCACAATCCATCTTGCGGTGCGACAGCTACAAGGTGAAAAATCATGAGGTTCACCCCTCGTCGGTGGCGGCGCGGGAAGGTGGAGGAAGGGCCATGGTTTATTCCTATCGAAACGGCGGGATTGTGATGCCGGTCAGACATTGGGCCGCCATGGCGCTGGCGCTGGCAGTGCTGTCGCTGTGGGGCAGCCGGCCGGCCCATGCGGATCTCAAGCTCTGCAACCAGACGCCGAGCCGGGTCGGGGTGGCGCTGGGTTACAAGGATCAGCAGGGGTGGGCCAGCGAGGGGTGGTGGAACATCGGTCCGAATTCCTGCGAGACCCTGCTGAAAGGGGCGCTGATCGCCCGTTACTACTACATTTTCGCCGTCGACTACGACAAGGGCGGGTCGTGGGGCGGCAAGTCCATCATGTGCACCCAGAACAAGCTGTTCACGATCCGCGGCATCACCGGTTGCGCCGAGCGCGGCTTTCAGAAGACCGGCTTTTTCGAGGTCGATACCGGCGAGGAACTCGATTGGACGATCGAGCTTTCCGGTGCAAAGACATCGGAGTCCACCAACCAGTGAGGCGCATTCGCAACGTCAAGATCGTCGCGACGCTCGGACCGGCATCGGCCGAGCCCGAGATGGTCGAGGCGTTGTTCGTGGCCGGCGTCGATGTGTTCCGGGTGAACATGAGCCATTCGAGCCACGAGATGCTGGCGCGCTATCACGAGATCATCCGCGGCATCGAGGCGCGGCGTGGCCGGCCGATCGGCCTATTGGCGGATCTGCAGGGGCCGAAGCTGCGCATCGGCAGTTTCAGGGAGGAGAAGGTCGAGCTCAAGGCCGGCGACAGATTCGTGCTCGACAATGATCCCCGGCCAGGGGACGAGGGCCGCGTCGAGCTGCCGCATCCCGAGATCTTCGCCGCGGCGATGCCGGGCGAGGACCTCTTGCTCAATGACGGTCGGGTGCGTGTCGAGATCGTCGAGGTGCAACCCGAGCGGCTGATCACCAAGGTCATCTTCGGCGGCACGCTGTCGGCGCGAAAGGGCGTCAATGTTCCGGATGCGGTGCTGCCGCTGGCGCCGTTGACCGAGAAGGACCACGCCGATCTCGAATTCGCCGCGGCGCTCGGCGTCGACTGGATCGCCCAGTCCTTCGTGCAGCGGGCGCAGGACGTGATCGAGGCGCGGCGGCTGATCGCCGGGCGGGCCGGCATCATGGTGAAGGTCGAGAAGCCGGCGGCGCTCAAGGAGATCGACGAGATCATCGAGGCCTGCGACAGCATCATGGTGGCGCGCGGCGACCTCGGCGTCGAGCTGCCGCTGGAAGAGGTGCCGGGCTGGCAGAAGCGGTTGACGCGCGCAGCACGATTGTCGGGCAAGCCGGTGGTGGTCGCGACCCAGATGCTGGAGTCGATGATCGTCGAGCCGGTGCCGACGCGCGCCGAGGTCTCGGACGTCGCAACCGCGGTGTTCGAAGGCGCCGATGCGGTAATGCTGTCGGCGGAATCGGCGACCGGCGCCTGGCCGGTCAAGGCGGTCGAGACGATGGACCGCATCGCTCATGCGGTGGAGAACGATCCGCTCTATCGCGGGCTCAGCCGGGCGCGCCGCACCGAGCCGCAGCCGACTTCCGCCGATGCCATCGCCAATGCCGCCCGGACGGTTGCCGAGACGATCGGTGCGTCGGCCATCGTCTGCTACACCGGATCGGGATCGACCGGTTTGCGGGTAGCGCGCGAGCGGCCGGAGGTGCCGATCATCGCGTTGACGCCAAGCGTCACGACCGGCCGCCGCCTGTCGGTGGTGTGGGGGCTGCATTGCGTGCTGACCGAGGATGCCGCCAGCCTCGACGACATGGTGTCGCGGGCGACCCGGATTGCCCGGGACGAGGGGTTCGCCAAGCCCGAGGATCGGGTGGTGATCACCGCCGGCGTGCCGCTGCGGACGCCGGGGAAGACCAATCTGCTCAGGGTGGCGCGGATCGGCGTGCCCGGCAGCGAGACGGTGTAGGCGAGGCAGTCGGCAGTTCCTCGCGGCGTCACTGCTTGTCGACAAGGCCCTGCTGCTTGGTCGGTCGGCGCTGGCCGACGATATTGTCAAGCCTCCGATCAATGCCCTCGAAGCGCTTGTCGAAGCGTTCGTCCATGGCATCAAGACGCCTGTCGATGCCATCGAATCGCTTGTCCGCGGCATCAAACGCTCGCCTACGGTTGGCTTGCTGCATGACGTCGAGCCGGTCACGGTTGGCCTGCCGCATCTGGTCGAAGCGGTCAGATTGAAATCGGTTTGACGTCAACTCGACGGTCAAATCTTCTGCTCGGTTTCCGGCTCGATCTGTTGCAGCGCCTTTTTGGCGCCGTCGAGGAAGGGGTGGATCGACAGCGCGCGGCGGAAGGCCTTGAGCGCCTCGGCCTTTTTGCCGCGATCGTTCAGGATGGTGCCAAGGCCGGTCAGCGCTCCGAAATGGCGCGGCTCGAGCTCGAGGACATGGTCGATGTCGGCCAGCGAGCGATCGTAATCGCCCATCATGTAGAACAGGGTCGCGCGCTTGTTCCAGGCCTCGGCGAAGGTCGGCTGATCGTCGATGACGGTGTCGAGGATGTGGAGCGCGGTCTGGCGATGGCCGGCCTCCATCGCGCGCACCGCCTGGACGATCAGGGCATCGGCGGTCGGGCTGCCGGAACGCGCCCAGAGCTTCCAGATCGCGTCCTCGATCACCTTGGCCGAGGCCTCGTCCTTGGCGCCATGGAGCTGGCCGAAGAGGCGGTCGAGAAGGTCCTGCGCCACCTGCTGGTCGCTTGGCGGGGCAGCGGCCGCCGGCGGGTCGAGCTTGGTGTCGGCCGGCGCCTCAGGTGCGGGCGGCAGCGGCGCCTGCTGAGCCAAAGCGGCGGCTGCCATCGCGATGGTCACCAAAGCAGGTAGAATCAGTCCCAGGCGGTTTACCATGGCGCCAAAATAGGTCGGTCGCGCCCACCAGAAAAGGCGACGCCCCCGCGAAGGCAGGGGCGAGGCCATCACGGTCCTGTGAGGGTAAGTTCAGCCCTGGCGCGCCTTGTAGCGCGGATTCTGCTTGTTGATGATGTAGACGCGGCCCTTGCGGCGCACCATCCGGTTGGCGCGGTGCCGCCCGAGTAGCGATTTCAATGAATTACGGATCTTCATGGCGGTACCCATTCGAAAGTGAGGCCGCCCGCCGGAATGGCCGGGGCGGCCCAGTCGGTCAGGAACTTAGTGATGGCGCCGCGGACTGTCAACCGCCGGGCATGGCCGGACGAAAGCTGGGCAAAGGCGATCGAGGCAGATTGATGGCAGAACGCTTCGCCCGTAAGCTCGATCCGGGGTCAGTTTCTGGAAAGCAGGGGTCGATCGATGGCAACGTCGTCGGGGAATGATGAGGAAGCGCGTGCCGGCGAACAGGAAATCATCGACACGGCGGTGATGACGCTGCTCACCACCTCGGAGGAGCGGCGGGAGGCGATGATGGAGCTCCTCACCATGACCTTCGCCCGCGAGATGCGGCAGCACTGGCCGGACATGCCGGGCAAGGAAATCTTCACACGGACGAGCCGCCTGATGCGCGACGTGCGCAAGCGCATAGCCGACATCCGGGCGGTGGGCGGCGCCTATATGGGCACGGCCTAAGACAGGCAGTCGGCATTGGGCAGTAGGCATTAGGCAGTGACCTACGCTCCATGCCCTGCCTATTGCCTAATGCCTACTGCCTGCCATAACGGCTCCGCCCCGCACCTACATTGATCGGCCACCGCATCCTGCATAAGCTTCCGCAATAAATAGCGGAGACAGTGATGAGCAGCATGTCGCTCCGGCGGAATCTCACCATCGATGACGCGATGGCCGAAGTGTCGGCGCGGCTCAGCCAGGAGAACCCGGCCAGCGCCCGGCGGCAGGAGGCGGCGGAAGCCCACATGCCGGGCGGCAACACCCGCACGCTGCTCTATTACCCACCCTTCCCGATCGCCTTTGCTGGCGGCAACGGGGCGCGGCTCACAGATCTCGACGGCCATGAGTATATCGATCTGGTGAGCGAGCAGAGCGCCGCGGTCTACGGCCACTCCGAGCCGAGGCTCATCGAGTGCATCGCCAAGGTGGCGCGCGAGGGAATCAATCTCGGCGGGCCGAACCGCTATGAGGCGGAGCTTGCCGCGACGGTCACCCGGCGCTTCCCGATGATCGAGCAGGTGCGCTTCTGCAATTCCGGCACCGAAGCCAACATGTTCGCGCTGTCGACGGCACGCGCCGTCACCGGCCGCGACAAGGTGCTGGTGTTCGGCGGCGCCTATCATGGCGGATTGTTGTGGTTTCCGGCCGGGCCCGGACCGCTCAACGCGCCGGTGCCGGTGGTGATCGCGCCGTTCAACGACAGCGAGAAGACGCGGGCGCTGATCGAGGAGAACGCCGACAGTTTGGCGGCGGTGCTAATCGAGCCGATGATGGGTGGCGGCGGCTGCCTGCCGGCGTCGCGCGAATTCCTGACCGAGCTCAGGCGCGACTGCGACCGCCATGGCATCATTCTGATCTTCGATGAGGTGATGACGTCGCGCCTCGGGCCGCACGGGCTGCAGGAGACGCTCGGCGTCCGATCAGACCTCACGACGCTCGGCAAATATGTCGGCGGCGGCATGAGCATCGGTGCGTTTGGCGGACGAGCGGCGCTGATGGAGCGGTTCGACCCGCGGCGGCCCGATCATTGGAACCATGCCGGCACCTTCAACAACAATGTGCTGACCATGGCGGCGGGCATTGTCGGCCTGACCGAGGTGTTCACGCCAGAGGCAGCGGTGCAGCTCAACGACAAGGGCGAGCGGCTGCGCCAGCGCCTCAATGCGGCGGCTCAGCGCCGCGACCTGCCGGTCACCGTCACCGGCGTTGGCTCGCTGATGACCATTCATTTCTCACGGGGGCCGGTGACGACGCCGAGCGATGTGGCGCACGCCAACCAGGCGCTGAAACCTCTCCTCCATCTCGACCTGCTGCTGGATCGCGTCTACATCGCGCGGCGCGGCTATATCGCGCTGTCGATGCCGATCAGCGAGGCCGATCTCGATCAGGTGGTGACGATTTTCGAGGGATTCCTCGACCGTTGGGGTGGGTTGATCGGGCTGCAATAGAGGCATTAGGCAGGCATAGAACGCAGGTCACTGCCTACTGCCTACTGCCTACGCCTAACCTGATTATCGCGAGAACAGGCCGAGGAACTGATCGATGGCGCTCAGCCTCGCCTTGGGCGGCGGTGCCGGACCGGGGTCGGCCAGGTCACGCTTGCCATCGCGGTTGACCTCGAGCATATCGCCCTTGCCGGTGCCAGCCGAGGTCGGGCCGTCGCCGTCGCTGACGAGCGCTCCCGACATGGAGCTGAGCACGCGGGCGTGTGTCACCTCGACCGTGGGCAGCTTCGCCGCGGTGAGCTGCTCCGGCGCTGCCACGTCAGGCCTGCCAAAGGGTTGCGGCGAACCATCGCGCCGCACCAACCGCGAGGCCGACATGAGGCTGGCATGCCAGGTCACATCGGACGAGCCCTCAGCCAGGGGGCGAATCATCGGCGCGTCCTTGGTGGAGGCGCTGATCAGCTCCATGGCAAAGCTGCCCTTGGCGGCAATGTTCGAGGTCAGATCGCGCTCGCCCACGAGATTGGCGTCGGCATTCACCGGGCCCAGACTCTCCTGCATGGTCACCGGGCGCTCGGCGAAATTCGGCTTGTCGACCGGCGCCGAAGCCGGCTCGATCTGCATGTTGGCGGCCGCCAGCATCAGCACCTCAATGGGCTTGGGCCGCGGCCGCGGGACGACCGGCTCAGGCGTCTCGGCCTTGGCGACCGCCTTGGGCGCCGGCGTGTAGCTCTCGAAATCCTCGTCGCGAAGATCGGCGGTGCGCGCACCGTTCTCGTCGTCATCGCCCTCATCCGCAACCGGCGGGCTGGCCGCGGCTGCCGACTTCGGGGCGGTGGTGAATTTCGGCTCGGCGGCGGCGACCTGGAAGCTCGACGGGCCGAGCCTGCTGCGGGCGCCGACGGTGCGGGCATATTCGCCATAGATCTGGGCCAGCTTGGTCGGGCTGATGCGCGGCCAGTGGCGGACGTGACCGGAGTCGACATGGATGAAGCCGCCGCCGCTCGCCGGATAGTAGCCGACTCCGCCGATCTGGCGCACCAGCGCGCTGTTGCGCACCCGCTCGAGCGGCACGTCGGGGAAATACATATCGATGGCTTTGCCGGTGATGTGCTGGCTCTGGCGGGCGACCTTGCGGCCGATCCTCTTCAGCATGGCATTGGTCTCGGCCGAGCGATAACCGCAGATGATGCGGATCGGCTGCTTGGACCCGAGATCCTCATGCAACTCCCACATGAGATCGATGGTCTCGGGCGCCATGGTGGTCGGCCGGTTCTTGCGCCAGTCGCGCAAGATGTAGTTGATCTGCGCCATGGCGGAGGGAATGTAG
>JBKOZY010000263.1:0-5914 GCA_046726135.1 Pseudomonadota bacterium
CTGCGGGGTCGTGCCGGTGCCGAAGGAGGACCTGCCCGTCACGCTGCCGGAGGATGTCACTTTCGACAAGCCCGGCAATCCTTTGAGCCATCATCCATCCTGGAAGCATGTCATCTGCCCCAAATGCGGCGGGCCTGCCGAGCGAGAAACCGACACCTTCGATACTTTCATCGATTCTTCCTGGTATTTCATTCGCTTCTGCTCGCCCAAGGCAGACCTGCCGGTCGATGCTCATGCGGCGCACTACTGGCTTCCGGTCGATCAGTATATCGGTGGGGTCGAGCATGCGATCCTGCATCTGCTCTACTCGCGGTTCTACGCTCGCGCCATGACGCTTACCGGGCATCTTGGGCTCAAGGAGCCATTTGCGAGCCTCTTTACCCAAGGGATGGTAGTGCACGAAACCTTCCGTACCGCGGATGGCGAATGGGTATTGCCGGCGGAAGCAACGTTTGAAGGCGGTAAGTGGATTCACGCCAAGACGGGCGAGGTGCTCACTACCGGCGGCATCGAGAAGATGTCGAAATCGAAAAAGAATGTGGTCGATCCCGAGGCAATCATCGAAAAGTATGGCGCCGATACCGCGCGCTGGTTCATGCTGTCCGACACCCCGCCTGAACGCGACATCGAATGGACGGAGACGGGCGTCGAAGGCGCTTGGCGGTTCACCCAGAAGGTCTGGCGGTTAGTGCATGAAGTCGCGAGTGAGGCGGCAGGCGTCACCGCACACTCACTGACCGATAACGTTGCGGAAGAAGTGCTGGCGCTTCGCCGCGCTACCCACCAGGCGATCCAGGCGGTAACCGACGACATCCTGGCGCTGAGATTCAACCGCGCCATCGCCCGCATATATGAACTTTCCAATTCGCTGCATGGCGCGTTGCAGCAGACCGATCGCTCGGCCGTCATGCTGGCGGCGCTGCGCGAAGCGGGGGAAACCATGGTACTGCTGGTAGCGCCGATGATGCCGCATCTCGCCGAGGAGTGCTGGCGGACGCTCGGGCATCGGAGGCTGGTCGCAAGCACGACCTGGCCCAAGGCGGAGGAGTCGTTTCTCGTCCGCGATCATGTTACGATCGCCGTTCAGGTCGACGGCAAGAGGCGCGACGAGATCAGGCTGCCGAAGGGGCTCGGGCAGCACGAGGTCGAGGAAGCGGTGCTGGCGCTCGGTAGCGTCAATCGCGCTCTTGCGGGCAGGCCGGTGAGGAGGGTGATCGTGGTGCCGGATCGCATCGCCAATGTGGTGAGCGGGTGATCGCGCGAAGGATCATTCCCTTGGGTGTTTGCCTGGCGCTAGCGATCCCGGTGTCGGGCTGCGGCGGTTTCCGGCCGCTCTATGGCGAAACCGCCGATTCATCATCGGTCGCCGCCGAGCTTGCCGCCGTCTCGATCGCCGAACCAGATTCGCGGCTTGGCCAACTCGTGCGCAACGATCTCATCTCGACCATGCGGCCGGCCGGAACCGCGGGGCCCGATCGCTACTCGCTCGCGCTAGACATCAGATCGCAGGAAGAAAAGACGATCGAATCGGCGACCGCCGACCGCGTGCTGCGCCGGACCATCAGGCTCAACGTAGCCTTCGCCCTTCATGAGCAGGGAACGGGGAGAATTCTCTATCAGGGGAAGACCTTTTCGCAAGCCGACTATGATGAAGTCGGCCAGTCCTTCGCCGATCTCCAAGCCAAGACCAATGCGGTCGAGCGCGCCGCCCACGAAGTGAGCCTCGATATCCGTACGAGGCTTGCGGCTCATTTCGCTTCCGGATAGCGGCGGTGAACGACGCCGCGCCGCAGGGAACGGCGCTAATCACCGGCGCATCGGGAGGCATCGGCGAGGCCTTCGCCGAAATACTGGCGGCCGACGGAATGGGCCTTGCCATCGCGGCGCGCAGCGAAGCGGAGCTGTCGCGTGTCAAGGGGGTGATTGCCGGCAAATATTCGGTGCCGGTGACCGCCTTCTCACTCGATCTCACCGAACGCGGCGCCTGCGATGCTCTCGCGGAGGCCCTTGCCGAGCGCGGCCTTTCACCCGACATCGTGATCAACAATGCCGGTTTCGGGCTCATCGGCCAGGCGGCAAAGCTTTCGCGTGAGGAGCAGCTTAACATGGTCGATCTCAATGTCCGCGCGCTGACCGATCTAACCTTGCACTATCTGCCTCAGATGATTGCTAAAGGCTCAGGCGGAGTGATCAATCTCGCCTCGGTTGCCGGTTTCATGCCTGGCCCCCAGATGGCGGTTTATTTCGCCACCAAGGCCTATGTCCTATCCTTCACCGATGCGGTTGCAGAAGAGGTGAGGGACAAGGGAGTGACCGTCATGTCGCTGTGCCCGGGGCCGGTTGAAACCAATTTCCAGGCGAGGGCCGGAATGAAGCGGGCGCGCGCCTTGAGCCGTATTAATGCGATGACGCCGCTCGAAGTCGCAAAAGCAGGATGGGCGGGGTTTAAGGCCAAGGAACGCATGGTTGTGCCGGGCATCCTCAACAAGCTCACCGCCTATGGAACTCGCGCCGCCCCCCGCCGGCTCCTCCTGCCGATCGTGCGCCGCGCGGTCGCAAGGGCCAAGGGTTGAGGCATCGCGGGCAGCATGGCACTCTCGAGTCCGGGAATCAGGGGCATGATTCGAAAAATCCTGATCGTCGTTCACTCGGAAACTTCAACGCCGGGCCGCATTGGTCACATGCTGCGCGACAAGGGTTTCGCGCTCGATATTCGCCGCCCGTGCCTTGGCGATGAGCTTCCCGGCACACTCGCTGAACATGCGGGCGCTGTCATTTTCGGCGGGCCGATGAGCGCCAATGATTCGGACGAGTTCATCAAGCGCGAGATCGACTGGATCGCGGTGCCGCTCAAGGAGAATGTGCCGTTTCTCGGCGTGTGTCTTGGCGCCCAGATGATGGCGAAGCACTTGGGCGCAAGCGTCGGCCCGCATCCTGAGGAACTGGTCGAGATTGGCTATTATCAGATCTCTCCGACCGCGAAGGGAGCGGCACTCGGTACATGGCCGCAATTCGTCTACCACTGGCATCGCGAAGGCTTCACGCTTCCTTCAGGCTCGGAGTGCCTGGCGACGGGCGAACATTTCGAGCATCAGGCCTATCGCTATGGCGAGGCGGCCTTTGGCATTCAGTTCCACCCGGAAGTGACGCGGCTCATGATGCATCGCTGGTCGGTATCGGGTGCGCACCGCTTCGTGCTCAAGGGCGCGCAGCACGGAAGCGAGCATTTAGCGGCCAATCTCCTCCATGATGCGGCGGTCAAGGCATGGCTGTGGCAATTCCTCGACCGCTGGCTCGCGAGCGCCAGCGTAAGAAAGCCGGCCGCCGCCGCGGCGTGAGCAGGCGTTTGCCTTCGCCATGCCCAATTGCGCACAGGCCGGAAACCTATTCTTAACATCTAACTGCCTGAATCTGCTTGTCTTTCAATCGTTTAGAAACGATCTTCGAGGATCATGCGGATCACGGCTCGCAAGTCCTGAGTGAGCGGGTCCTGGGCAGGGATCAGGTATTGCGTACCCGGCCGCTAACAGCGCGAGGAGTCCTCACAGGGCTCCTCGTTTTGTTTGACGCTCGATTGGCGCCCGTCGCCCGCCGGTGCGTATCCGTATCGCCGGCTCAATTCTTCAAACAGGATTAAGTCATCGCTATTCTTGTCGAAGAGCTCGGCATAAAGAGCATCGCCTGCCGCTTTTCTGATCTTTTCGAGTTCCTCATCGATGGTAGCGGGCTCCTTGCGCGTCACATTCTTGCGGACGATGACGGCAGTGAAATTCGGAAAGTGCGGTCTGACCAGCTCCTCCAACCGATTGACTGATTGCTCATAGGCTTCGACCAGGCCGATGAAAGGAAGAGTAGCGATGGCGCGCTCGGCGCGAACGAGTTCGCTGTCGCCGCTGTCGGGCTCATTGAGGGCGAGGCGGAAGGTTTGGAAATTCTTGAGACCCCGGTGTTGGGGATGATCGAGATGCGCCCGCACATACCCGGCAAAGTCGGTCTGCTTGGCGAGTTGAGCGCTATAGGTCTGCGCATTCTGCTGCTTTTCGAACGCATAGGCAGAGCTGATGCGAATGATGGGATGGCGAAGGAAGATGACGGGGATTATCTCCTCGCCGTCAAGCTGAGGAACCGGCAGGAGTGCCGTATGGGAGGAGAGCGCCAAGAGTTCCGGCCTCGCCCGCAGGAATTCGGCAACTTGATCAACGTTCGAACGACGTGCCGGCGCCGGAAACTCTTGTTCGGACCAGTGTTCGCCGAAATTGCGTTTGAGCATTTCGTCGACCGATGTGCCAGCATTCTTGAACAGGTGATAGTGCACGATCCGCATGGCCTGTTTACGCCTGCGCAGCGCCGAATCTTCCGCGGAATTGTGAGCCCGGCGTGCCGATAGCGGAGCCTTCGCGGAATCGTCCGCCGGGATGGAAATGTGCGGACGGACGATGTGCCCGGCGAGGAGCGTCGCTTCGTCGAAATCCTCTCCCAGCTTCTTGAGCCGGCTGGCGCGATGTTCCGGCTCGATATCGCGCCAGGTTTGAAGGAGGTGCCACATGTCCTTGATGGCGCCTGCAATATGCGGGGCATCAACAACATTGCTCACTACTCGATGGTGATTGTCGCTCGCTGAGACGAAAGCGCGGATCTGATCTCGAATGTCCGGCCGAGAACTTTGAACTTCCCCAACCATCTCGAAGGCGACACTGCCCGGTTGTTCAAGCAAAGAATGAAAGGATGCCATGTGTACAATGCCGCCCAGTCTTTCCGCATCTCGCAAGCCGCGGAGATTGTAGTAGAGCCACAGCTGCAATCCCCTGCGGATGGGTATCTGATTGCGCTTGTGAAGGGACGCGGCTACTTCGGCGGGATTTCTGTAGGCGAATACCAAGCGAGACGCGTAGCCGAGGCCGGCAAGCGCTTCCGTCCACAAGGGGAGCAATAAGCACAGGCGCGGATCCTTGAGCACAATCCTTGGCGCTGGGCCAAATGACTTTCCGATCATGGCACGCGCCTGTTCGCGATATCTGCCCGATATGTAACGTGTGACAATCTGCTCGCTTTCGGCGAGCGTCTTGCCTTGGCAGAGAAAAGGGCCGGGCCGATCCCAACTCGCCCCGATATCCTTCAGAATGGTGTCGTTGAAACGCATCACCGCAGCCGATTCCCAAAATCCCTTGGGGTTGTCGGGGCGCGGCGCCATGAGGTCTACAGGGAGGGAATATCCGCAAAAGGAGACCGCTCGTGCACAAGCAGAAGTGCCCGAGCGATGCATACCCAGTATTACGAGCGCGCGCCGGTCGTGAATGGATTCAACTGCCGCGGTGTGGCCGTCTTCGCCCGCCGTGGCCCGCCCCCCGATATTCATCACTTCGTTCACGACCGCGAGGCTTCCTCCGTCAGCTCAGCATAAGGCTCTGATACGTCATCAAAAGCATGTCAACACCGAGGCAAATCCTTTCGGGCCTTATACCGCCGAAGGCGGCGGGCCTGGATCTAAGTTGATGCCGGTTGACAAGCGGGAATAGTCGCCTCTAGGCCTTCCGGCGCCGTAGCGAAGCTATTCCGAGAGAGCCCCATGCTTGTCACCACTACCAATATGGTCGAGGGCCGTCGGGTCGTCGAATACAAGGGACTTGTAGCCGGCGAGACGATCCTTGGCGCCAATATCTTCCGCGATCTCTTCGCCTCGATCCGCGACATCGTTGGCGGCCGGTCGGGGTCCTATGAACGCGTTCTCAACGATGCCCGCCAGCAGGCGATCGCCGACATGACCGACAAGGCGGCGCAGCTTGGCGCCAATGCGGTGATCGGCGTCGACATCGACTACGAGACGGTCGGCTCGAATGGAAGCATGCTCATGGTAACGGCGGCCGGAACCGCGGTGCGCATAGAATAGGTCCTGTCTCTTATACACATCTGACGC
>JBKOZY010000264.1:0-7099 GCA_046726135.1 Pseudomonadota bacterium
GGGTTCGGGACACCATTTGGTGAAGGCCCTGAACGGCCCAACCATTCCCGCGCGCTGCTTGCGCGACAGGGCACCGATGATCAGCTCGGCGCTGCCATAATGGTCGGCCATGTCGAAAGTGTCGAACCCGGCCGCAACGTAGCGGGCAAGCTCGCTCGAGGCGACTTCGGAATCGAGCGGGTGCCCGTCGCGCTCCAAATCGGCCACTTGCCATAAACCGGTCACGATGCGGCTGATCTCGAGACCGGGCACGAGCGCGATGCGCTCGGGACGCATCGCCCTCATCGGCGGTGCTTGCGCAGATAGGCCCGCCAGGTCATGGCCCAACGAGCAGGATCGTCGAGCACCTCTGCCTTGATCTTGTGGATGGCCTGGCGATGCGGCGCCGTCTTGACGAGCTCGGGCGTCTCGTAGGCCTCGCGCACGATCTGCGCCACGACCGCGATCCAGCTGTCGATGTCCTCCTTCGAGTACATTTCGCCGGCCTCGGGCGTGAACGGCTCAGGCACCACCCAGGGCTCGTGGCTCATCCACCACGGATCGATGCCGTAGTCGGCCATGCGGTTCGCCACCTCGACGGTGCCGATGCCGGTGTCCTCCTTGAGCTTGCCCAAGCCCCAGCGCGTCATCTCCATGCGCCACTGCCTGATGTCGGGATTGGAGCGGCTGAGGCCCGGGATCTCGGCAAGCTGCCGGTCCATGTAATTGTTGGCGAGAACCGACAGGTCGGACGCCTGGTCGATGCCGGCAGCGCCCATGGCGCGGGCCCAGCCATAGGCCTTGAGGATCTGCGGCACATTGCCATAGAACTCGCGCACCTTGCCGGCACCGAGCGGGCGCTGGTCATCGAACCGGTAGTGGCCGCCTTCCTTGGCGACCACCGGACCTGGGAGGAACGGTGCCAGGGCAGCGGTGCAGCCATAGGCGCCGACCGCCGGGCCGCCGCCGCCTTTCGGCGCGCCGAAGGTTTTGTGCAGCATGTACATGCAGGCGTCGAAACCGAGCTCGCTCGCACGGAGCTTGCCCATCACGCCGTTGAAATTGGCATGATCATAGAAGCACAAGCCCCCGACATCATGGACGATCCTGACCCAGTCCTTGATGGCGGGATTGTAGATGCCCATGTCGTCCGGGTTGCCGATCATCAGCGCGGCGGTGCGATTGGATACCGCAGCCTTCAGCGCTTCGACCGAGGGATAGCCATTCTCCTCGAGCATCAAGGTGACGACCTTGAAGCCGGCGGCTGCCGCCGTCGCGGCATTGCAGGGATGCGCCTGAATCGAGGTCACGATCTCGTTCCGCTGCTTGAGCTCGCCACGCGACTGGTGATAGGTCCGGGTCACCACGCAATGGGTGTAGGCGGCATCGGCGCCGCCGCCGGCCTGGAAGATGAACTGATCCATTCCCGACAGCTCGCGCAGGATCAGGTCGAACTCGTGAATGATCTGAAGAATGCCCTGGAGAGTGTCCTCATGCTGCAGCGGGTGCACCGCGCGCAAATGGCGGGCGGCCTCCTCGCAGACGCGTGGGTTGTATTTCATCGTGCAGGTGCCGAACAGCGAGATGTTCACCATGCCCAGCGTCTGTTGGCTGAGCTTGAGATAGTGGCGTTGCACCTCGGGCTCGGTGAGCTCCGGAAGCGCCGGTCCATCGGTCCGCCGCATCGCCTTCGGCACGAGGTCCTGGGGTGAGCCGACGAGGGAGGTGACCGCCTTCTCCGGCGCGGGGAAGAGCTGACCGCGGCGGCCGGCGTGCGACAACTCCATGATGACCGGCTCGTTCCACACCGGTGCGTGGTACTCGCGAGGCTCGGACCGGCTCATGACAGCACCTCCGCCACACTCGAGACCAGCCGGTCGATGTCCGCCGCCGTGTGGAGCTCGGTGACGCAGAAAAGCGCTGACTGGCCAAGCTCGGGAAGCTCCCCGGACAGGTCCTTGCCGCCGAAGATGGCGTGCCGCTCGCGCAGCCGCCGATTGATCTCGGCGACGTTCAGGCCGGTGGCATCGAAATTGACCACGAATTCCTTGAAGAAGCCGCGGCTGAAGGGCACTCGCACGCCCTTGATGGCGGCGAGGCGCTGCGCTGCGTAATGGCTTCTGGTGATGATCAGCTCGCCGATCTCGCGAAACCCTTGAGGCCCGAGCAGCGACATATAGACGGCAGCAGCGATCGCCCAGAGATAGACCGAATTGCCGGTCCAGTCCTTGCCAGCCTCACGCATGCCATAGGATGTCTGGTGCGCCGAGGCGAGCGCAAAGCCGTACTCCCCGGCGCGCTCGGTTTCGGTGATCGAGACCAGAAATCCATTGTACTCGCGGACATAGCGCTCCTCGTCATGCGAGGCGAGATAGCCGCCAACCCCGCCGCCGGCGTTCATGTGAACACCGAGCGGCTGGGTCGGGCCGACCGCGATGTCGGCACCATATTGCGCCGGAGGCTTGAGGATGCCGAGCGAGAGCGGGTCGGCGCCGACAATCAGTTGTGCGCCAGCGGCCTTGGCGATCGCCGATATCTCGGCGCCATGGGCCTCGATCATCCCGAGATAGGACGGGTTCTCGAAATAGACCGCGGCGGTGCGCCGGGAGATCTTGCGCTCGAGATCGGCAAGATCCAACAGACCCGTCGGGTCGCTGTCGACCAGCACGATCTCGATGTGGTGCGGCATCTCGCGCGGCTCGCAATAGGTGCGGATGACCGACAGCCGCTCGGGATCGCTATGGCGTGGCAGCAGCACCTCATGGCGACCGGTGATCCGCGACGCCATGCGAATGGCATGGCCGGCGGCACAGCCCCAGGAATAGACCGGCAGCTGCACCACCTCCATATCGAGGAGCTCGCCGAGCGCTGAGTTGAACTCGAACCAGGCCTGGTTGCGGCCATGATCCGACTGGGGCGAGCCCCAGACCGGGGTCAGAAACTCGGTCCGCCCCACGATCTCGTCGACAACGGCCGGGACGTGGTGCGGCCAGCATCCGGCACCGAGAAAGGACAGGCAGTCCTCCGCGCCGGTGCGGTTGCGACGCAGGAGGTCGACCAGATGGCGGCTGAGCTCGGCTTCGCTGACGAGAGCGGGAGGCAGATTCAGCGGTCGTCGGAGACGGTGGTCAGCGGGAATCTGCTCGAACAGCTCGGCGATGGACCTGGCGCCGATGGCAGCCAGCATCTCCTGCTGGGTCGCGGCCGTTGAATTCGCCATCCAGGGATGGGCCTGCGGCTCATTCGCTTTCAAGCGCTCCTCCCCAATGAAATCGTTGTCGCGGCAGCAAACCTAGCAAGCCTCGCCCGACTGTCCAACCTTGCGCGCGCTCAGATTGCGATATTATGGCCGGCAGTCAAAGGGAGCAGAGACAGCCTATGAACAATCCGACTCCAAAGCGAGGCTTCACCCCGGACGAGTTTGCGCGCCGCACCGAGCGCGCTCAGGCCATCATGGCGGAGCAGACATTCGATGCGCTGGTGCTGTCGACCCCGCCAAATGTCCGTTATTTCTCGGGCTTCGACTCGCAGTTCTGGGAGAGCCCGACCCGCCCGTGGTTCATTGTCGTTCCGGCCAGTGGCCGTCCGATCGCGGTCATTCCGGAGATCGGCGTGCCGGAGATGGCAAGCACCTGGATCGAGGACATTCGCAGCTGGCCGTCGCCGCGACCGGCGGATGACGGCACCTCGCTCCTGGCGAGCGTTCTCGGTGAGCTGCCGCGGCGGTTCGGTCGGGTGGGGTTCGAGCTTGGCCGCGAGCACAGCCTGCGCATGCCTGTCATGCAATTCCTCGCGCTGCGCAACCGGGTGCAGGGATTGGCGCTCGACAATGGCTCGCCGTGCATCTGGAAGATCCGCATGGTGAAGACGCCGGCCGAGATCGCCCATATCGAGCATATCTGCCAGATCGCCAGCCGCGCCTATGCGGCGGTGCCGGAGCTTGTCACACGCGCCGACAGCGAAAGTGACGCCTGTCGCAAGCTGCGGATCGAGCTTGCCCGGCTTGGCGCCGATTCAACGCCGTTCCTGCCGGGGATCGCCGGACCTGGCGGCGTATCGCAGATCGTCTGCGGACCGCATGATCGGCCGCTCCAGGACGGCGATGTGCTGTTCTTCGATACCGGATCGACCTTCGATGGCTATTGGTGCGACTTCGATCGCAACTATGCGGTCGGCTCCATCTCCGATGCCGCCAAGCGGGCGCATGAGGCGATGTGGCAGGCGACCGAAGCGGGGCTCAACGCGGCGGTGCCGGGTGCGACGACCGATCAGGTGTTCCAAGCCATGGCGCAGATCATCGAAGCCGCCGGTTCGGTCGGCAACAATGTCGGCCGGCTTGGCCATGGGCTCGGCATGCAGCTCACCGAGCCACCATCCCATATGCCGGGAGACGGTACGGTCATCGAAGCGGGCATGGTGCTCACCATAGAGCCTGGCATCGAGTACGAGCCCGGCAAGATGATCGTGCATGAGGAGAATGTCGAAATCACCGATAGCGGCGCCAGGCTGCTGACCACCCGCGCGCTACGCGAGATGCCGGTGATCAGCTGACGGCTCGCATGCCTTGTGTCGTCTGCTCAATGGCTAGAATATCGCGGCGTGCTATGACGCGACCTATGGGAGGACAGCATGGAACCAGTGCGTTTCGGCGTGATCGGCACGGCCAGGATCGCCATGGAGAAGGTGATCCCGGCGATGCAGAAGAGCGCGCATTGCCGCATCGTGGCCATCGCGTCGCGCGATCGTCACCGCGCCGAGGCGGCGGCAAAAGCACTCGGGATTCCGCGGGCCTATGGATCGTATGAGGCGATGCTGCAGGACCCCGAGATCGAGGCGGTCTACAATCCCCTGCCCAATCACCTGCATGTGCCGCTGTCGATTGCCGCAGCGGAAGCCGGCAAGCACGTGCTCTGCGAGAAGCCGATCGCGCTCAGCGCCGGGGAGGCAAAGCTGCTGCTGGCGGTGCGCGATCGCACCGGCAAGCTGATCCAGGAGGCGTTCATGGTGCGCTGCCATCCGCAGTGGCTCAGGGCCCGGGAGCTGGTCCGGAGCGGTGCCATCGGCACGCTGCGCGTGGTCCAGGGCAGCTTCAGCTATATGAACCGCGACCCGGCCAATGTGCGCAATCAGGCCGATATTGGCGGCGGTGGGGTCTATGACATTGGCTGCTATCCGATCGTCGGCTCGCGCTTCCTGTTCGAAGCGGAGCCGCAGCGGGTGGCGAGCCAGATCGAGCACGACCCGCATTTCGCAACCGACCGGCTGACCTGCGCCCTGTTGCAGTTTCCGACCGGCCAGGCGCTGTTCTTCTGCTCGACCCAGCTCGTGCCCTATCAGCGCATGCAGATCCTCGGCACCGATGGGCGAATCGAGATCGAGATCCCGTTCAACGCGCCGCCCGACCGGCCGTGCCGGATCTTCGTGGATGACGGCTCGGAGCTGGGCGATCGCTCGGCGCGCATCGAGACATTCGACGTGGTGGACCAGTACACGCTTCAGGGCGATCTGTTCGCCGATGCCGTGCGAAATGGTCGCGCGTTGCCATTTCCGCTGGAGGATTCGGTCAAGAACATGCGGGTTCTCGATGCGGTCTTTCGCGCCGGCAAGAGCGGCCGCTTCGAGGAGGTCTAAGTCAACCAGCTTTTCGCAATGCAGCAAACCAGCTTCCAGCACTCTGATTGCGTTGTATGTTCGCCATTGTGCAGCGCAAACGCATCCCCAGAGATCGGATCGCTGGCACGGGGGAACGCCAGGTCAACATCAGCGGAGACCTGGATATGCGCTTGCTGCGTCACACGATCTGCACTGCCGCCCTGCTCGCCGGCTGCTCGGCGGCTTCGGCCGAGGAGCTTCGGGCCCCGGAAGCCATCTCGGTCCGCTTCGGCTCATTCAGCGGCATCGCCTATTACCATGTCGAACCGCGCGGCTACCGCGTGGTGGTCACCCTGGCAAGCGAGGAGAACCCGCGGCCCATTCGGATCGAGACGGTGCTCGCTCCCGCGCAGGAGATCGTCCTTTCGGGCGGCGTCGATGACCGCTCGGCACCGCCAACCATCATCATCAGCCGACGCGGCGACGTTGTGACCTTGGAGGGTCCGGTGCCCAGTCAGTGAGCCTCCGCCGCCGGCGACCGCGTGCTCACGAAATTGCGCGGACCTTGGGCGAACAGGCCTTGATCGCCGATGACCAGCGCGGCGGCAATCGCCGAATAGAGAAGCGTTGCAATGCATTTGGCAATCTGACCGGCATTGATCAGGATCGAGGCGGCGTTCAGCATGGAATGCAGCAGGATCGAGGCGGTGATCGAGCGGTCGTTCCGGTAGTAGAACCAATTGGCAATAAACGCTATCGGGATGATGCTGACGAAGAAATTCGCGACGAAGATCTTGTTGTCCATGACGGCGAGCCCGTGCTGATAGGTGCCCGGGATGAGCACCAGCGGCGCGTGCCAGGCGCACCACACGACGGCGAACAGGAGCGTTGCCTGCATCGCGCTGTTCCTGGTGCGCAGGCTGTCCACGCCGTAGCCATGCCAGCCGGTCTCCTCGTAAATGGGTGCGAGGATCAGCCCGAGGACGATCAGCGGGATGATCGTGCTCCCGTCAACAAGTCGGAACTGATCGTTCGACTCTCCGAACCACAAGGACAGGAGAATAGACAGGCCGATGACGGCGAAAGGCACCACCACTGCAAGGAGGGCAAGGAGAGGCCGGATTCGCCGCAGGTGGAGCAGCCTGTCCTTGAAGTCGCCCTGCAGCGCCACGTTGCCTGAGGTCAGGACCAGGACGCCGCTCGCGCCGATCGGCCCGAAGAGGCCGATGAAATTGAGCAGCGGCGCGTAACGTGCAAACTCTGGCTGCGATCCGAGATACAGACCGAGAAACCATGGCAGCCAACTCCCGGCATAGGCCATGACATAAAACAACACCGGGCGATATTCGTAAGGTCTGATCACTCCGACAGCCTACTATGGAGGCGAGCGCTGTGGAATGTGGGGCGGCATCGCGCTCGCCTGAGCGAGAATGGATTGATCGACCGCGTCCGGTGAGACACCATGGAGCACAGCCCCTGCTCAACCACCGGGAAATGCCGTGACGAAGGGCATTGTTGACGAGATGAC
>JBKOZY010000265.1:0-3789 GCA_046726135.1 Pseudomonadota bacterium
GCCGAAGGAGCCGTCGCCGAATAGACACATGACCTCCTTCTTGGGGTTGGCAAGCTTGGCGGCGAGCGCGAAGCCGGTGCCGACGCCGAGCGATCCGAGCGCCCCCGGGTCCATCCACTGGCCGGGCAGTCGCGGCCTGACCGCCTGCGCCGAGATGGTGACAACATCGCCGCCATCGCCAATATAGATCGTGTCCTCGCCGAGGAATTCGTTGATCTCCCACGCCAGCCGATAGGGATGGATCGGCGAGCGATCGGAGGTGAAAAGAGGCATCAGCTTCTCGGTCGCCACCGCTTCCGCCTCGGTCAGCTGCTTCATCCATTGCGCCCTCGCCTGGCGCTTGCCCTTGTCGATCTTCGCCGTCGCGGCATCGAGCACCGCGCCGAGAATGGCACCGGGATCACCGACGAGGCCGAGCGTGATGTCACGGTTCTTGCCGACCGTGCGGTAATCCATGTCGATCTGCACCAGCGTCGGCACGTCGATGCGCTTGCCATAGCCCATGCGGAAGTCGAAGGGCGTGCCGACGATGACGATGACATCGGCCTTGGAGAAGGCGAGCGAGCGCGTGCGATCGAAATGATGCGGATCGCCGGGCGGCAGCAAGCCGCGCGAGGCGCCGTTGAAATAGCCCGGAATGTCGAGGCCGCGGAGCAGCGCGATCGCCTCGTCCTGGCCGCGCGCCGTCCACACCTGCTGGCCGTAGAGAATGGCCGGCCGCTCCGCCTTGACCAGGATGTCGGCGAGCTTCTCGACGTCCTTGGGGTCGCCGACCGAGCGGGTCGAGGCGCGGTAATGGCCGGGCTCCGGGATCACCGCCTTGTCGAGGGCGATCTCGCGGTCGAGCACGTCGCGCGGGATTTCGAGATAGGCCGGCCCCGGCGCTCCGGCAAAGGCTTCGCGCGCCGCCATCGCGATCATGTCGGCCACCCGCTCGGTCGAGAACACGCCGGCGGCGAATTTGGTGATGGGCTGCATCATCTCGACATGCGGCAGGTCCTGCAGCGAGCCCATCTTGTGCTGCGTGAGGGAAGATTGACCGCCGATATGAAGCACCGGGCTCTCCGAACGGAAGGCGGTGGCGATGCCGGTCACCGCATTGGTGCAGCCCGGTCCCGCCGTCGTCACCACGCAGCCGAGCTTGCCGGTCTGCCGCGCATAGCCGTCGGCGGCATGCGCCGCCACCTGCTCGTGGCGCACGTCGATGATGCGGATGCCCTCGTCGATGCGGCCATCATAGATGTCGATGATATGGCCGCCGCACAGGGTGAAGATGGTGTCCACCCCCTCGCTTTTGAGGGCCTTGGCGACGAGCCGTCCTCCCGAGATCACATTGGTGTCGAGGCTCTTCCTGTGCAGTGTGTCCGTGGCGGTCGACATGGCTGGGGCGCCTTTCCTGTCAAGTCTTCTTCGTTCAGAAATTTCTAAGCACCGGGCGCTGTCTCGCGATGTTCGCGGTCGATATCGGTCCAGGTGCGCCGGACATGGCTGTGAAGCCGCATCGTATGCTCGCGGACTTCTCGCCCGGCGCGATCGGCATCGCGCGCTTCGATCGCCTCGATGATCTGCATATGGTCCTCGACCGAGCGCCGCACCCGGTCGCCTTCCGCCATGGCACGCTCGCGAATGGCGCGCATATGGAGGAACAGCCCGTCGGCAATGTCCTTGAGCAAGTGGCAGCGGCCAAGCTCGAGGATGCGCTGGTGGAACGAGATGTTGGCTTCCGAATATTCATCGATATGGGCCTGGAGCTCGTCCTTGCGGTAGGGCGGCAGCGCGCTCCGCAAGCTGGCGATCTCCTCGTCGCTCGCATGCGCGCAGGCGAGC
This sequence comes from Pseudomonadota bacterium, assembly GCA_046726135.1. GTDB lineage: Bacteria > Pseudomonadota > Alphaproteobacteria > Rhizobiales > Aestuariivirgaceae > DATAFF01. Next base: position 1,828 of record JBKOZY010000265.1, read on the forward strand.
CGCGCCGCCATGCTCTCGAGCGCCGCCCAGACGGTGATCATTTCGAGGATCTCGTCGAGCGACTTGCGCTTGATGAACACGCCGCGCCGCGGCTGGATCTCGATGAACCCCTCCTGCTCGAGGCGGGCCAGCGCCTCGCGGATCGGGGTGCGGGAGATCCCGAGCTGCTCCGACATCTGGCGCTCGTCGAGGCGCAGATCCGCGCCTTCGTCATAGATGTTCATCGCCGTGATGCCGTTCTTCAGCACGTCGTAAATATGCTCTTTCAGGCTGAAATTGCCGCCGACCGGCTTGAGCTCGAGCTTGGAGCCCTTGGCCGGTTGTGCCTTGGTCGCAGTCAGGGTCGTGCCAGACGTCATGGTCTCTGGTATACCACAGCCCAGGGGTTAACGCAAGGGTGGAAGAGGGGAGTAGGCATTAGGCAAATAGGCAGTGAGCGGAGCCCTTCCCGACTGCCGACTGCCGACTGCCGACTGCCGACTGCCTCACCCCATCGCCGGCACCACCAGCCGCGCGATCAGCCCCGGCTGGTTGTCGTCGAGCTCGAGGCGGCCGCCATGCAGCCGCGCCACCGAGGCGGCGAGCGACAGGCCGAGCCCGGAACCGGGGAGCGTCCGGCTCTCGTCCAGCCGGGTGAAGCGCTCCTTCACCCGCTCGCGATCGCCGACCGGGATGCCGGGACCGCGATCGGAGACCTCGATCCTAGCCTCGCCCTCCTGTGCGCTGACCGAGATCGCGACATCGGGGCGCCCGTCCGACCCCGGCCCGTATTTGATCGCATTGTCGAGCAGGTTGGTGAGCGCCTGGGCGAGCAGCTGCCGGTCGGCGCGGATCATGATGGGCTCGGCCGTCGCCAGCGTCAGCCGGCCGCCCGCCTCCTCGATCGTCGGGTCGTAGAGCTCGGCGATGTCGGCGGCGAGCTCGGTCGCATCCATCGGCGCGATGCCCTCGCGCGCCTCGCCCGATTCCGCCTTGGCGATCGACAACAGCGCGTTGAAGGTGGCGAGCAGCTTGTCCGATTCATCGATGGTGCGCTCGAGCGCCAACCGGTAGTCGCGCTCATCGCCGGTGCGCAGCGCATCCTCGGCGCGCGCCTTGATGCGGGTGAGCGGCGTCTTGAGATCATGCGCGACATTGCTCGACACTTCGCGCATCCCCGTCATCAACCGCTCGATGCGGTCGAGCATCGCGTTGAGCGCCGCCGACAGCCGGTCGAGCTCGTCGCCCGTGCCGGTGAGCGGCATGCGCTGGGCGAAATCGCCCTCCATGATGGTGCGGCTAGCATCCGTCAGCCGCTCGATCCGTTTGAGGAAGTTGCGGCTCATCAGGAGCCCGCCGGCAAGCCCCAGCACCAGCGCCAGCGTCAGCCCGCCAATGGTCGAGTTCTTGATGATGCCGTCGAACCGCCGCCGCTCCTCGACATCGCGCCCGACGATCAGCCGGAAGCCGCCTTCGAGCTCGGTGTAATAGGCCTTGGCGCGATGGCGGGCCAGCGACCGGCCCTCCTGATTGGCATAATCGAACTCGATCCAGCCATGCTCGCCCGTCGCCTCGACCGGCAGTCCCGGCAGATTGCCGGCAAGCCGCCGCCCCACCGGATTGGTGAAGATATAGACGCCCTGATTCTCCTCCGCCGTCCTGAGCATGATCTGCTCGAGCACGCCCGGCAGCCCGTTCTGGCGATAGACCTCGGCGATCGCCTTGACCTCCGAGCCGATCGCATTGTCGGTCTGGTCCTCGAGCAGGTTGGCGGTCGACCAGTAGACGTAAGCCAGCACCGCCCCGACCGACAGCGCGAAGATCACGACATAGATGGCGGCAAGGCGGAAGGTCGAGGTGCGGAGAAGGCTTAAGCCCGATCTAGCTCGCACGGATGGTGTATCCGGCGCCGCGCACCGTGTGCAGCAGGGGCTCGGCGAACCCCTTGTCGATCTTCGAGCGCAGCCGCGAAATATGCACATC
>JBKOZY010000266.1:0-9738 GCA_046726135.1 Pseudomonadota bacterium
GCCTTGGGGTGACCGAACTGGAAGGTCGGGGCGAAGTCGAGCTCGATGGCCTGCTTCTGAATAGCCTCGACGATGCGCGGGCGGCAATGACCGGCATTGCAGCACCACAGGCCGGCGGTGGCGTCGAGCACCGGGCGGCCAGCAATGTCGTAAAAGTGCATGTCCTGGGCACGGGCAATGAGCCGCGGCCGCTTCTTGAAGGCGCGATTGGGGGTGAAGCCCATCCAGAAAGCTTCGAGATTGTTGGGCGAGGGATCCCAACCGGCAGTGGAGATCTTTTCGGGCTTGTTCATGGTTTGGACCTTTACGCGGTTTGGCGGACACTATCAGAGGGGGGTGCTCGGCCCAAAGGCCAGAAAGGCGGTTTTCGCTGGCCAGCAATCAGCCGGCGGAGCCGGTGGCCGGGTCGAGCAGGCGGTGGAGATGCACGATGAAGTAGCGCATCTCGGCATTGTCGAGCGTTTCGCGCGCCTTGCGCTCCCAAGCCAGCTTGGCCTCGGCGAAATTCGGGTAAATTCCGACGATGTCGAGCTTGCCGACGTCCTTGAACTCGATGCCGTCCAGCGATTTGAGCTCACCCCCGAACACCAGATGCAGCAATTGCGGTTTCATGGCCTCGCTTCCGGCTCTTTGTCAGGCACGTTGACCGCGCGCCAGGGGGATCATCTGTTGCATCAGCGCCGGCCCGGCGGCGATCACGCCGTTCTGAGACATTCCCGGTCCCCCATAGGTGAGCGGGGCTCCTGACAAATCGGTGACCAGACCGCCTGCTTCGCTGACGATGAGGTCGCCCGCCGCCACGTCCCAGTCGCTCTTGCGGCCAAGCGCCACCATGCCGTCGAAGCTGCCGTCGGCGACGCGGCAGAGCCTTAGCAGCATCGCGAAGGTCATGCCATATCTGACCTCGGGCCAGGGCACCGTCCAGCGTTCGGGCTTGCGAAGACCGCTTTGGGCAATGAGGTGCGCACCTTCGAGTTTCTGGCGATCGCTCACATGGATCGGGCGGCCATTCAAAGTGGCGCCAAGCCCGGCAGCAGCGCTGTAGAGCGCGCCGGTGACGGGCTGGAGGATGGTGGCAGCGATCGGACGATCTCGGGCAAGGATGGCAACGCCCACGCACCAGTCATCGCCGCCGCTCAGAAAGGCCCGGGTGCCGTCGATCGGATCGACGAGATAGGTGAGCGCGCCGTGGCGGACACCGAGGTCGTCATACGTCTCCTCCGATAGCCAGCCATAAGTCGGACGAGCGGTTAGAAGCCGATCGGCGAGCAGGCGATTGACGGCAAGATCGGCATCGCTGACCGGCGTGCCGTCGGATTTGTGCCAGCCCTTGATGCCGTCGCGAAACTGCGCGAGTGCGACGTCGCCTGCGGCCTTCACCGCCTCCTCGATGACGCGGAGGTCGTCGGTGAGCCTGTCCTTGGCCCGCGCCTCAGGTTCCGGCAAGGGTCATCTCCGGCACGAGAAGGGAGGGGGCATTGATGGCGCCGCGAAATTCCAGGTCGTCGGCCGGCTCGAGATCGCGGAACATCGCCTTGAGGTTCGAGGCAATGGTGATCTCGCTCACCGGATGGGCGATGGCGCCGTCCTCGATCCAGAAGCCGGCGGCGCCACGGCTGTAGTCGCCGGTGACACCGTTCACGCCCATGCCGATGAGCTCGGTCACCAGGAGACCGCGACCCATGTCGCGGAGCAGCGCTTCAGGGCTGCGGCTGCCGGCTGAGAGGGTGACATTGGTCGGCTGCGGCGAGGGCGGTCCGGAGGTGCCGCGGCTCGCATGGCCGGTGCTGGTCAGGCCGAGCTGGCGGGCGGAATGCTCGTCGAGCAGCCAGCTGACGAGCCGGCCCGCGGCAACGATCGGGGTGGGCCGGGTTGCCCGGCCTTCGGCATCGAACGGCTTGGACGCAAGGCCGCGGCGAATGGTGGCGTCGTCGATGATCGAGATCGCCGGGCGGAACAGCATCTCGCCCATGCTGTCCTTGAGAAAGCTGGTGCCCCGGGCAATGCCGCTGCCGAGAATGGCGCCGATCAGGTGGCCGGCGAGACCGCCGGCAATGCGGTTCTCGAACATCACCGGAACCTTGCCGGAGGGCACCTTGCGGGGATCGAGCCGCCGCACCGCGCGCTCACCGGCGACACGACCGATGTCGCCAGGTTGCTTCAGGCTCTTCCAATGGAGCGCCGAGTGCCAGTCATGGTCGCGCTCCATGGCGGTGCCGTTGCCGGCGATCATCGAGGCCGAGATGCCATAGGCGGTGCGTTCGTAGCTGCCGGCGAAGCCGTTGGAGGCGATGAGCAGGATGCGGCGGCGGCTGGCGCTGGCGGAAGCGCCATTCGATCGGGTGACGCCCGGCACGTCGCGACCAGCCTCCTCGGCGGCGCGCGCCCGCTCGGTGAGCGCAGCGGCATCCGGCGCGGCGTCGTCGGCGAGCATCAATTCCGGCCAGGTCAGCGCGACGCTGTCGCTCGCGGCCAGGCCGGCGAAATTGTCGGGAGGTGCTGCCTTGGCCATCGCCACGGCGCGCTCGGCAGCGGTGCGAAGGCTTGTTGCATCATCGCGGCTGGTCGACACCACCGCCTGGCTCTGACCAACCAGAACTCTCAGACCGAAGTCGTGATCCTCAGACCGTTCGAGCTTCTCGGTCACGCCGTCGCGCAGCTCGACATCGATCGCCTCGCCGGCAACCGCCAGCACGTCGGCTGCGTCCGCTCCTGCCTCCTTCGCCAGCGCCAGCAGCTTGCCGGCGGCATCCGCCATCCTGTCGGTCATAGAATTGCACCACCTCTCGTCAGACTGTCCAGCACTGCGCCGGCAAAGATGATCAGGCCGAAATCGCGGTTGGAACGGAACAGCATCAGGCAGCGACCCGGATCGGCAATATCGAGCTGCCTGAGCTGCCATATGGCGTGGAATGCCGCCGCGACAATCCCGCTGGTGAACATCATCCCCGCCCCGGCCAGCAAGCCGGCAAGCCAGATCAGCAGCAGGGCGACAGCGAAGAACATGGCGAGCCAACGCGGCGTCGCGGCTCCGAATTTGAGCGCGGTCGATTTGAGACCGATCAGGATGTCGTCCTCCTTGTCCTGATGGGCATAGATCGTGTCATAGGCAAGCGTCCAGGCGATCCCGCCGGCATAGAGCAGGATGGCCGGCCAGGCGAGCGAGCCGGTCACCGCGGCCCAACCGAGGAGCGCTCCCCAGTTGAAGGCGATCCCGAGGAAGAGCTGCGGCCAATAGGTGATCCGCTTCATGAAGGGATAAATCGCGATCGGTGCTGCCGCGGCGAGGCCGAGCACGATCGCGTAGCCGTTGAATTGAAGGAGGATGAGAAGCGCGACCCCGACCAGGACGAACATGAAGAGGACGGCGTTCAGGGGACTGACCTGGCCCGAGGGCAGGGGCCGGCCACGGGTGCGGGCGACCTTGGCATCGACATCCCGGTCGACCAGGTCGTTGAAGGTGCAGCCGGCGCCGCGCATCAGGACCGCGCCAAGGAGAAACAGCGCGAGCAGCCAAGGATCGGGCACGCCGCCGCCGTGGTGAATGGTGGCAAGCACGATCGACCACCAGCCGGGCAGGAGCAGAAGCCACCAGCCGATTGGGCGCTCGAGCCGCGCCAGCCGGGCATAGGGCCGCGCGGCCGGCGGCAGCCAGCGCTCGGCCCAGTGGCCCCTGACTGAGTCGGCGACCTGTCCGCCGCCTGTCACCTCACCTGTCATGGAACCGCGAATAGCGCGAAATGCTGGTCGTTACCAAGCCTATTGCACAGCGGCCTCGGCCTGCGGCCTACTGCCGCCCGCATGGCGTCGCTGACCAAACGGACACCCCGGCTGTTTGTCGATCCCGCCCTGGCCCCCGGTCAGGTGGTGCCGCTGACGCGCGACAAAGCGCATTATCTGACGCACGTCCTCAGGCTGAAGCAGGGCGATGCGGTACGCGCCTTCAATGCGACAAGCGGCGAATGGCTGTGTCTGTTGGCAGCGGAAGGGCGGCGGGCCTTCGCGCTGCGGCCGGAAGAGCAGCTCGCTTTGCCGCAGATGCTGCCCGACATCGACTATCTGTTCGCGCCCTTGAAACATGCGCGGCTGGACTATCTGGCCCAGAAGGCCACCGAGATGGGGTGCCGGCGGCTCCGGCCGGTGTTCACCGAGCGCACCCAGGCAGAGCGAGTCAATATCGTACGGTTGAAGGCCAATGCCATCGAGGCGGCCGAGCAGTGCGACATGGTGGCGGTGCCGGAGGTGCTGCCGCCAGCCCGCCTCGATCAGGTCCTGACCGACTGGGAGGGCGAGCGCACGCTGATCTGGTGCGACGAGAGCCGGCCGGGCGAGGATCCGCTGGCCGTGCTGGCAAAGTTGACGCGCGGACCGCTGGCGGTGCTGATCGGGCCCGAGGGCGGGTTCTCGGATGGCGAGCGCGAAGCGCTGCGCCACCATGGCAATGCCCATGCGGTGGGGCTTGGGCCGCGCATCATGCGCGCCGACACGGCCGCGGTGGCGGCGCTGGCGCTGGTTCAGGCAATGCTGGGCGATTGGAGGACAGATGAGCAAAACTTTGCCTTGCCGGGGCTGTTGCGATGAAGCTACAGCATGGTGGGTGAGACCATCGCGGAAAGCATCGGGACATGAGCGGACCCTCGCCAGAGACTGACGAGGCCCGGACGGTCATCGGCAGCAAGGCCGAGCTCGTCTCCTATCTGGAAGAGGGCGCCAAGCCGCGCACTGCCTGGCGCATCGGCACCGAGCACGAGAAGTTTCCATTCCTCACCGATTCGCTTCGGCCGGTGCCCTATGAGGGAAAGCGCTCGATCAGGGCGCTGCTCGAGGGATTGAATGCCCGCTTCGAATGGCCGCCGATCATGGAGGGGAAAACCATCATCGGGCTCTCGGAGCCGGGCGGCGGCGGGTCGATCTCGCTTGAGCCCGGCGGTCAGTTCGAGCTCTCCGGTGCGCCGCTCGAGACGGTGCACGAGACCTGCGAGGAGGTGCACGAGCATCTGGCGCAGGTGCGCGAGGTTGGCGACGAGCTGGGGATCGGCTTTCTGGGGCTTGGCTTCTCGCCGCTGTGGACGCGCGCGGAAACGCCGGTCATGCCGAAGGGCCGCTATGCGATCATGGCGCCCTATATGGATCGCAAGGGCCGGCTCGGTCGCGACATGATGTTTCGGTCCTGCACGGTGCAGGTCAATCTCGACTTCGGCTCGGAAGCCGACATGGTGAAGAAGGTCAGGGTGTCGCTGGCGCTGCAGCCAGTGGCCACCGCGCTGTTCGCGGCCTCGCCCTTCACCGAGGGCAGGCCGAACGGCTTCAAGTCGTTCCGCTCGGCGGTGTGGCTCGATACCGACCCCGATCGCACCGGGATGTTGCCCTTCGCCTTCGAGCCGGGTTTCGGGTTCGAGCGCTACGTCGATTATGCGCTGGACGTGCCGATGTATTTCGTATCGCGCAACGGGCGTTATATCGATTGCGCCGGTGAAAGCTTCCGCCGGTTCATGCAGGGCAAGCTGCCGCAGCTCCCTGGCGAGCGGCCGACCTTCAAGGATTGGGGCGACCATCTCACGACGATTTTTCCCGAGGTCAGGCTCAAGCGCTATCTCGAGATGCGGGGGGCCGATTCCGGACAGTGGCGCCGGCTGTGCGCGCTGCCGGCGCTGTGGACCGGCGTTCTCTATGACGAGCGCAGCCTCGATGGCGCCTATGAGCTGATCAAGGGCTGGAGCGCGAGCGAACGCCAGACGATGCGCGAGACAGTGCCGCGGCTGGCGCTCCAGTCCGAGATCGCCGGCCGCACCGTGCAGGAGGTTGCCAAGGACATGTTGGCGCTGTCGCGGGCGGGGCTCGATCGGCGCAGGCGGCTCGGCTGCAAGGGCCGGAGCGAGGCGCAGTTTCTCGATGTGCTGGACGAGATCGCCGAGACCGGTCGCACGCGGGCGGAGGACCTGCTCGCCCATTTTGACAGCGATTGGAACGGCGATGTCACCCGGGTGTTTCGCGACTTCGCGTTCTAAACCTATTCGGCGGCGATCAGCGCCGGCCGGACGGCCGGCGACAGGCTGCGGGCGATGTGCGCGGCGAGCGCGTCGACGGCGCCACTGCTCGGGACCGGGGTGCGCGCCAGCCCGATATCGAAGGTGCCAAGGTCGGGAAAGCCTTCCTCCGGCGTGAGAATCCGCATGCCCGGGCGCAGGCAGATCTCGGGGATCGCCCCCACCGCAAGACCGCTGATCACAGCGGCCGTCAAGGCGCCGGAGTTCGCTGCCGAATAGGCGATGCGATAGGGCCGCCCGAGATTCTCGATGATGTCGAGGACGGTGGCGCGCCAGGAACACCCGGAATGGGCCACAGCGACCGGCAGCACGTCACGCTCATGCACGTTGTGACGGATCGATGTGACCCAGACGAGCCGTTCGGTGCGCACGATCGTATCGGCCTGGACATGGGCCGAGATGGTGAGCAGCGACAGGTCGAGATCGCCTCGGCGGGTTCGCTCGGCCAGATGAATGCTGCTGGCACAGTCGACGTCGACCTGGACCAGCGGATGGCTCTGGGCGAAGCCGGCGAGGATCTCCGGCAGAAACCGGTCGGCATAATCCTCCGGCGTCCCGAGCCGCACCAGACCAGCGACGTCCGGCTGATGGAACATGGCCATGGCCTCATTGTTCAGCCGGACGATCCGGCGGGCAAATTCGAGCATGCGCTCGCCGTCGGGAGACAGGCGATTCTGGCGGCCATTGCGCAGGAAGAGCTCCCGGCCGGTCAGCTCCTCCAGGCGGCGGACCTGCATGCTCACGGCCGACTGGGTTCGCCCGACCTCCTCGGCGGCGCGGGTGAAGCTGCCGGTGTCGACGATGGCAATGAAGGTGCGGAGAAGGTCGATGTCGAGGTTGGGTACCATTATCATCGTCGCTTATCACAAAACTTGATATAGTTAATGATATATATTCATTGGATTTATCAATCAAGTTAACCCACCTGCAATTCATGGTCCTGTAACGGTGCAGCGCACCCAATGGTTGGGCGGAAACAACGGTTTTCGCCAAAGGAGATACGAACATGAAAGCAGCAGCCCATCCCGTTTTACGCGAATCCGGTTCTGGGCATGCCGGCATCACCTCGTTCATTTCACGCGTCATGCGCCATTGGAACGATCGGCGCACGGTGCATGCAATGTCGCAGCTCGACGACCACCTGCTGGCGGATATCGGACTGACCAGGGCCGATCTCGACTGGGCGCTCCATCAGCCCAGCTCGGGGCGTCCCAGCGAGGAGCTTACCCGCCTGGCGGCGGAGCGCCGCGCGCGCCGGAACCGCCGGGCGATCTGAAGGGGAAAGGAGAAATGCCATGTACAATCTCACCGAATCGCGCGCCGAAGCGCTGACTGAAGAGCCGGAAACGTGGAATCTGGCCCGGCTTTGGGACCATTGGCTGGCCAAGCGGTCGGTGCGGCGGCTGGCCAGCTATGAGGACCATGTCCTCAACGACATGGGAATCGTGCGGGCCGATCTCGACTGGGCGGCGCGCCTGCCGATCTGGCGCAATGCGACCCAGGAACTCGAGGAGCGCGGTCTCAGACGCCGGCTGCATGTCCGCGATTGACCGGTGACGGCGTTCAGCGGCGGCGCAGGATCTCGCCGAAAATATCGTCGAGCGACGGCTGTTGCGCACGGCGGCGCCGGGTTGACGCCGTGCGGCTGCGCCGTGCGCCATAGGCCGGACGGCGACGCGCATAGGAACTGGTGCGGCGCTGGAGCGCCTGCATCAACCCTTTGACCAGACCGGCGAGCAGCGCCGACAGAATGGCGCCGAGGATACCGCCGCCGCTGCCGCGGTCCGGCACGTTGGCGATGCCCAGCATCGTTGCCTGACCGCGCCGGGCAATGGCGGCAAGGGTCAGAACGGCGATCAACGGCACCATCGGCCCAGCCTTGCCGGCGCCCGCAATGGCCGGGTCGGGGGCGCCGTAGAGGGCGGTCAGGATGCTCTCGCCGTCGGCTCGGGTCTCGGACGCGGCAAGCACGGCAGGATCGTCCAGCACCGCCGCGGTGCTGTCGTCCTCGATGAGGTCGAGCAGCTCGTCATAGGCCTGCTGGTCGGTCTCCGCCTTATCGCGGGCGCGGCCGGCGATCTCCGGCACGAGGCGGCGGCAGGCCGCAACGGCGTCGTCGGGCGATACGCCGACAAGGCGGCCGGCAGCGGCGGCGGCACCGCCGTTCTGGGCATTGAGAACAATATCGAGGATCTGCTCGGTCATCGGGTTTCGCGGTCCTTTGGCGTGCAGTTTATGCGCGGCGGATGCTTCGTCAAATGGGCGCGCGGCTCTCGCCCTCTTCGCGCATGGTCCGTTCGATCTGGCTGGTGAGCCAATAGGCGGCGGCGACCGCAGCGCTACCGAAGATCACCGCCCCGAGCGCACTTCCGACCAGCATCCCCGCAGCACCCGCGATCATCGCGCCGGCATGCAGGAACGGCACGGTGCCGATGGTGGCGCGACCCCAGTTGACCACCGTCGACCAATGCGGCCGACCGAGATTGTTGAAGGCGGCCTGGGCGACGAACTGGGCGCCGGTGAAGGCGAAGCTCACCGCAACATAGGTGCAATAGAAGGTGACGAGCGCCGCCGTGTCGCCGTGGACGTTGAAGATGGCGGGGACGATGTTGCGCAGGAGAAAGAGGACAAAGGCCGTCAGCAGCGTGTAAGTGCACGCAAAGATGATGGAGTCATGCAGGCTCTGGCGCACCCGCCCGAATTCGCCGGCACCGTAATTCTGGCCGATGATCGGGCCGACGGCGCTGGACAGGGAGAAGATGACGCCAAAGGCGACAGGCACCAGCCGGTTGATGATGGCCACGGCCGCGACCGCCTCGTCGCCGAACTGGGCGGCGATGCGGGTCAGATAGGCAGCGGCGAAGGGGGTCGCGAGCTGGGTCAGCATGGCGGGGATGGCGATGCCAAAGACCGGCCGCAGATCCTCGCGAAAATGCTCGAGCCGGAACGGTGCGAGCATGCGGTGAACCCGCTGAACTCCGTAGAGGCCGACAAGCAGCGACACCAGATAGGCGACGAGCGTGCTGACAGCGGCACCCTGAAGGCCAAGCCCGAGCACGAAAATGGTGATCGGGTCGAGAACCCCGTTGATCACCGCTGCGGTCAAAGTGACATACATGGCGCGGGTGGGATCGCCGATCGCCCGCAGGATGAAGGAGCAGGTCACGGCACCGGCGATGGCCGGGAAGCCGGACATCAGGGTGTGGAGGTAGCGGCGCGCCTCGGCAGCGGCCTCGCCGGTCGCGCCAAGCACAGCGAGCAGCGGATCGGTGAAGATTGCCGTCAGCACGGCGATGACGATTGCGACGGCGGTGGTCGCGGCCAGGGCGCTGGTGGCGTAACGGCGCGCCTTCTCGAGCTCGCGGGCGCCAAGCGAACGCGACACCAACGCCGAGGCGGCAATGCCAAGACCGAGGCTCAAGGAGAGGTTGGTGAAGGAGATGGCTCCGGCGTAGCCGATCGCGGCGGTGATCTCGGTCCTTCCGAGAAGGTTGAGGAAAAACAGGCTCGCGAGGTCGACGAGAAACAGGGCCATGAGCCCGACCGAACTGGTCAGTGTCATCACCACCACGTGGCGCATGGTCGAGCCGGTGACGAAGCGGGCGATCGGCGGTCTCGACGGGGCGTCCACGTCACAGAACCTGCGCCGCGGCGAGATCTTTCTTGAGCTGGCCGACGGTCGAGAAGCAAA
>JBKOZY010000267.1:0-4021 GCA_046726135.1 Pseudomonadota bacterium
AAGCAGGCGACCACCAGGGCGGCGATCGAGTCGGCAGCCGGCATGCCGTACCAGGCGAGCACCAGACCGATGATGACGGCTGCCGAGCTCCACATGTCGGAGCTGAAATGCAGGGCATCGGCGGCCAGCGCCTCGCTGCCATGGGCCTGAGCCGCCCGGCTGAGCGCCCGCGAGCGATTCCAGTCGATGATGATCGATCCGAGAATGATGGCGAAGGCCCACCAGGTGACCTCGATCTCGCTATGGCCGGTGAAGAGGCGCGACAATGCAACGTAGACGATCCAAGCCGTGGTGAGGAAGAGGAGGCCGGTCTCGACCAACGCCGCAATGCTTTCGGCCTTGGCGTGGCCGAAATGATGGGTGTCGTCCGGCGGCCGGTCGGCGAAGCGCACCGCCGAGTAGGTGATGGCGGTGGCGCCGAGGTCGATCAGCGAATGAACCGCCTCCGACAGAATGCCGAGAGACCCGGTGACGAGGCCGGCAATGAATTTCGCGGCGGCAAGCAGTGCGCTTGCCGCGAGCGAAACGAGCGCCACCTTCTGCTTGCTGCCAGTCACGCCCTCCACCCCTTCGTCAGGCGATAGCGATAGTTGATTCTGGTGGTGTCGCAAGCCCGGCGTTGAATGGAGAGCACAATTGCCGGGCGAGGAAGATACTCGTATCCTTATCATTTATCCCCAGGAGGTGAACTGTCGCCCCTTGCGGGAAGCATGGCTCACAGGATAATTCTGCGAAAGGTCTAAGGGAGGAAGTTAACCGTATGAAATCTTTCATGAAAATCGCTGCTGCTGCCGCCGTCGTGGTGGTTGCCAGCATGGCGAGCGCGAATGCAGCCCCCATTCGCTTCGGCATGGCGCCTGAACCCTATCCGCCCTTTGCCTCGAAGGATGCGTCTGGCAAATGGGTCGGCTGGGAAATCGATCTCATGGATGCCGTCTGCAAGGCGATGAACGAGGAATGCAAGATCGTCGAGACATCGTGGGACGGCATCATCCCGGCGCTGCAGGCCAAGCAGATCGATGTGATCTGGAGCTCGATGTCGATCACCAATGAGCGCAAGAAGGTGATCGATTTCAGCGACAAATATTACAACACGCCGACGGCGGTCATCGGGCCGAAGGACGAGAAGTTCGGCGTCGAGCCCGACGATCTGAAAGGCAAGACCATCGGGACGCAAGTCTCGACAATCCACCAGAACTATGTCGAGAAGCATTTCGTGCCGGCCGGCGCCAAGGTGAAAACCTACCAGACCCAGGATGAAGCCAATCAGGATCTGGCTGCCGGCCGTGTCGATGCGGTGCAGGCCGATGCCATCGCGCTCGATGCCTTCCTCAACACCGACCAGGGCAAGGCGTGCTGCGACAAGAAGGGCAATGTGGCGGAGGATCTCGAGGTTCTCGGCCCGGGTGTCGGCGGCGGCGTGCGCAAGGAAGACACGGCGCTGCGCGAAAAGCTCAATGCGGCCATCAAGAAGGTCCGCGAATCGGGCGAGTACGATAAAATCACCAAGAAGTATTTCGACTTCGACATTTACGGAGGTTGATGTTTCGCATGTGCGGTTGCTCTCCGGACTCCGAGTCCGGAGAGTGAGCGCGCAGGCCTGTCGGTGAAGCCTTCGGCTTCGGCCGATGGTGCTTAGGGGAGGGCGGGCGTGCAGTCCGGGCACACCATTTTCGATCTCCTCGCCCTCTCGCCGCCAGGCTGGGGAGGCAATCTGCTTCGCGGTGCCCTTAATACGATGCAGATCGCCATCTTCGCCTATCTCGTCGGTCTCGCTCTCGGGATGGCGGGGGCGCTCGCCAAGCTCTCCGACAATCGCGCGCTGTTCTGGATCTCGGAAACCTATACGACGCTCATCCGCGCCGTGCCGGAGCTGTTGCTGATCCTGCTGCTCTATTATGCCGGTACCACGGTGCTGAACAACATTCTCGCCCGCTATGATATCGCCGCCGTTTCCCTCAGCGGAATGATGGCAGGGATCGGGGTGCTGGGCTTCGTCCAGGGCGCCTATTCGACCGAGGTCATGAGGGCCGCCATACTGGCGGTGCCGGTGGGGCAGATCGAAGCCGCGCGCGCCTTCGGCATGAGCCCGTTCAAGCGCTGGCGCCGGATCATCATCCCGGCGATGCTGCCCTATGCCATTCCCGGCCTCGCCAATCTCTGGCTCGTCCTCACCAAGGATACGGCGCTGCTCGCCGTTGTCGGCTATAGCGAGCTCGCACTCGAGACCCGGCAGGCCGCCGGCGGCACCAAGGCCTATTTCACGTTCTATGTCGCGGCAGGAGCCATCTACCTCGCCATCACCCTCCTCTCCAACCAAGTTTTCCGGCGGCTCGAGCGCCATTTGCGCCGCGGCATGCCGCAGCATCATTAAGGAGGGGCGGTGGACTGGTCCTGGGTCATCACCTATTTCCCGGCTCTCGTGAGCGGGCTCTTCCTCACGCTGGAGCTTCTGTTGCTCTCGGTGATCTTCGGCATGCTGCTGGCTGTGCCGATCGGGCTGGTGCAGGTGACGGGACCATGGTACCTGGCGCTACCGGCGCAGGCGTTCTGCACCATCATTCGCGGCACGCCGCTGCTCATTCAGGTCTGGTTGCTCTATTACGGGCTTGGTTCGCTCTTTCCCTCGATCCCCGGTATCCGCCACAGCTTTCTGTGGCCGATTCTGCGCGAGGGCTTTTTCTACGCAGTCCTCGCCTTCACTCTGAGCTTTGCCGGCTATGAGGGCGAGGTCGTTCGCGGTGCGCTGACCGGGGTGCCGCGCGGCGAGATCGAGGCGGGGCGCGCCTTCGGCATGACGCCGTACCAGGTGTTGACCCGGGTGTGGCTGCCGCGGGCGATCCGCATGGTGCTGCCGACGCTTGCCGGGGAGACGGTGGTGCAGCTCAAATCGACGCCGCTTGCCGCCACCATCACGGTGATGGACCTGTTCGGCGTCGCGAACATGATCCGTCAGGATACCTTCCGCATCTATGAGCCGCTGCTCCTGGTGGCGGGCATCTACATCCTTCTCACCTTCATCATCACCCGCCTCTTCCGCATCGTCGAGGTGCAGACCCCGCAGCGGCGGTGAGGAAAGCGCTCATTCCTTTTCCTTGAGCGCAGCAATTTTCTGATCCAAGGGTGCGAGCCATTCCTCGATCAGAAGGGTCGGCTTCTTCTCCTGGAGCTGGCCGATGAGGCTGTCCCTCACCCTCTCGCCCGTTTCGGCGGTGTCGACGAGATCCAACAGCTTATCCATCACCATGTCCTGATAATTGCGGATCTTGCCGCTGGTCCTCCGGCCGAGATCGGCGACGACGATGCGACCCGCCTGCACCGGATCGAGATCGGCGTCGGTCGCGCAGAGCAGGGTGCAGAGCAGGCTCTTGAGCCGATGGAATTCGAGGTCGTACGGCTCATTGTCATCACCCCAATCGTGACTGTCGTCCAATCGTGCCCGGAGCGATTCTTCAATCCCTCTAAGCGCGCCCCACAGCGGCACACTGAGTTTCTGCAGCTCGCGGGGCGAAGAAAGCCTGGGCCTTGTCCCACCCTTGCGGTTTTCTTGGAACTCATTCTGAGGCCTGAGAGTCGCCTCGTCCCAATTCTGCTGCAGCATGAGTGCAGCCAGGTGGTACGAGCCTGAATGGACGAGCTGGGTGACGCATGACTGGACGCATTCGACCAGCTCAGGGCCCTTGAGGCTGCAGGACAGGGTCATCCTGTGGAATTCGATATCGCCGGCCATGACGGCATCGCGAAAAGGGCCAGGCTGCAGTGCCTTTGCGATCTGATCGTCGGTCAGCCCCATCATTCGCATTCGCAAGATCGGTTCGACGGTCTTCCGTTCGATGAACTCCCAATCGGCGACAGAGAGTTTCTGGGTGTAGAGCCACATGGCTAGCGTGCCCTTGTCCCATTCCATAACTTTCGAATCCTTTTTACGCTTGCTGCATGCGTCCTCGATCAAGCTTGGCAGACAGCGGCCAAGCGGACCTGACAGGTCGATACCGGTCAGCGGCAATTTGAAACCTTCTCC
>JBKOZY010000268.1:0-3838 GCA_046726135.1 Pseudomonadota bacterium
GTCCAGCGCGGCGCCAGGGTCAGGCTGATCCGCGACAATGTCGTCGTGCATGAGGGTACGCTGTCGACGCTGAAGCGCTTCAAGGACGAAGTTCGCGAGGTGGTCGCCGGTCAGGAATGCGGCATGGCCTTCGAGAGCTACCAGGACATGCGGGCCGGCGACGTCATCGAGTGCTTCCGCGTCGAAGAGGTGAAACGGACGCTGTGAGCGGCAAGACGCCAAGCCAGCGCCAGCTCAGGGTCGGCGAGCTGATACGACATGAGATCGCTGCCATCTTCGCCCATGGCGATGTCGCCGACGACCTCATCGACCATGCCGGCGTCACCATCGTCGAGGTGCAGCTCTCGGCCGATCTGAGGCTCGCCACCGTCTATGTACGCCCGTTCGTACCCGGACGCGAGGGCGCCTTCCTCGCCGCCCTCGAGCGTCACCGCCGCCACATCCGCAGGCTCCTCGCCCCACGGCTCAATCTCAAATTCATGCCCGACCTGCGCTTCTGTCTCGACACGGCGCTTGACTATGCCGCCCATGTCGACGAGATCCTCAACCGTCCCGAGGTCCGACGCGATCTCGAACGTCGCGACCCCGAGCCGGACCGGGAGTGACCCGCAATGGGGGGGCGGCGCAAAGGCCAGCCGGTCCATGGCTGGCTCGTGCTCGACAAGCCTGTGGGGGCGGGCTCGACCCGCATGGTGAGCGAGGTCAAGCGCCTGTTCGCCGCCGACAAGGCCGGCCATGCCGGCACCCTCGATCCGCTGGCGAGCGGCCTCCTGCCGATCGCGCTCGGCGAGGCGACCAAGACCGTTTCGTTCATCATGGACGGATCCAAGACCTATCGGTTCAGCATCGCCTGGGGCGAGGAGACGCCCTCCGACGATGGCGAGACCGCACCGACCGCCGTGTCGTCGGAGCGCCCCTCCGAAACGGCAATCCTGAGCGCGCTGCCCGCCTTCACCGGCACGCTGATGCAGGTCCCGCCGCGCTTTTCCGCGGTCAAGGTCGAGGGCGAGCGCGCCTATGACCTCGCCCGCGGGGGCGTCGAGACCGCGCTCGCGCCCCGCCCGGTGGCGATAGCCCGTTTGGCACTCGTCGCCATTCCCGACCGCGACCATGCCGAGTTCGAGACCGAATGCGGCAAGGGCGCCTATATCCGCGCGCTGGCCCGCGATCTCGGCCGCGCCCTTGGCTGTCTCGGCCGGGTCGCGACATTGCGGCGCACCCGGGTCGGTCCCTTCGTCGAGGCCGATATGATTTCGCTGGAATCCTTACGGCAGTTGCGCCATAAGGGCGCGGGGCCGGAATGCCTCATTTCCTGCCTTCGCCCGCTCGAGACCGCGCTGGACGACATCCCGGCGCTGGCCGTGAGCCAGGTGGAGGCATCACGCCTCAAGCAAGGCCAGCCCATCCTTCTGCGTGGCAGGGATGCTCCGATCAGGCTCGACGCTGTTTTCGTTACCTGGCGAAGCGAACCGATCGCAATCGGCAACGTCGAAGGCGGCATGCTGAAGCCGAAGCGTGTGTTCAATCTGGGTTGACGGGCGAACCGCCCTGAAAGGAGTCGTAACGATGTCGATTGCTGCCGAGCGCAAGCAGGCGCTCATCAAGGAATATGCGGTGAAGAGCGACGACACGGGCTCGCCCGAGGTGCAGGTCGCCATTCTGACCGAGCGGATCAAGAACCTCACCGACCATTTTCAGACCCATAAGAAAGACAATCATTCGCGGCGCGGCCTTCTGAAGCTTGTCAGCCAGCGCCGGGGTCTTCTCGATTACCTGAAGTCGAAGAACGACGAGCGCTACAGAACGCTGATCGAGCGGCTGGGCATTCGACGCTGATGATCATTTCGGGCGGCGTAGCATGCCGCCGCACTCCCCTCACAACGGCATCGGGCAATGGGGCCCCTGCCAAAGCGCCCAAACGGGGACGCCGCACAGAGACAAGACACGAATGGCGGTCTTGCGGCCAAGGGCAGAACGCAGGAAACGACGATGTTTGAGATTTTTGTTGAAGAAACCGAGTGGGGCGGCCGCGTGCTGCGACTCGAGACCGGGCGCATTGCCCGCCAGGCCGATGGTGCGGTGCTGGCCTCCCTTGGCGAGACCACCGTGCTCGCCACCGTGGTCGGCGAGAAATCGCCGAAGCCCGGTATCGATTTCTTCCCGCTGACCGTCAACTATCAGGAGCGCACCTATGCTGCCGGCAAGATCCCCGGCGGCTATTTCAAGCGCGAGGGACGCCCGACCGAGCGCGAGACGCTGGTATCGCGGCTCATCGACCGCCCGATCCGTCCGCTCTTCGTCGAAGGCTACAGGAACGAGACCCAGCTCATCGCCACCGTGCTGTCGCATGATCTCGAGAACGATCCCGACATCGTGGCGATGATCGCCTCTTCGGCTGCTCTCACCCTCTCGGGCATCCCCTTCATGGGGCCGATCGGCGCCGCCCGCGTCGGCGTCATCAATGGCGACTTCGTGCTCAATCCGACGGTCGAGCAGCAGAAACAGTCCGATCTCGATCTGGTGGTCGCCGGCACAAGCGATGCGGTGCTGATGGTCGAATCCGAGGCCCGCGAGCTCTCCGAGGAGACGATGCTCGGCGCCGTCATGTTCGGCCATGGGAGCTTCCAGCCGGTGCTCGACGCGATCATCCGCCTCGCCGAGCGCGCCGCCCGCGCGCCGCGCGAGCTCATCGCCGACGACACCGGTCATATCCTCGCCAATGTCCGCGACAGCGCCAGCGAGGGATTGCGCCGCGCCTACAGCATTGCCGGCAAGGAGGAGCGCCATCTAAAGGTTGGCGAGATCAAGGAAGGCGTGCTGGCCAGCCTTGCACCGGAAGGTTCTGAGCTCGATCCCCAGAAGGTTGCCGGCGCTTTCAAGGAGGTCGAGAAGGAAATCGTGCGCGGCAACATCATCGAGACCGGCACCCGGATCGATGGCCGCGGCCTCGCCGACATCCGTCCCATCATCTGCGAGGTCGGCGTGCTTCCCCGCACCCATGGCTCGGCGCTGTTCACCCGCGGCGAGACCCAGGCGCTGGTCGTGACCACGCTCGGCACCGGCGATGACGAGCAATATGTCGATTCGCTGGAGGGGACTTACAAGGAATCCTTCCTGCTTCACTATAACTTCCCGCCCTATTCGGTCGGCGAGACCGGCCGTGTCGGCTTCACCGGGCGCCGCGAGGTCGGCCATGGCAAGCTCGCCTGGCGCGCCATCCATCCGATGCTGCCGAGCCCGGACCAGTTCCCCTACACCATCCGCGTCGTGTCGGAGATCACCGAGTCAAACGGCTCGTCCTCCATGGCGACGGTGTGCGGCGCCTCGCTGTCATTGATGGATGCCGGCGTGCCGCTCAAGCGGTCGGTGGCCGGCATCGCCATGGGCCTGATCCTCGAAGGCGAGCGCTTCGCCGTCCTCTCCGACATTCTCGGCGATGAGGATCATCTCGGCGACATGGACTTCAAGGTCGCCGGCACCCGCGATGGCATCACCTCGCTGCAGATGGACATCAAGATCACCGGCATCACCGAGGAGATCATGCGGGTCGCCCTGTTCCAGGCCAAGGACGGGCGCATGCACATTCTCGGCAAGATGGGCGAGGCTCTGACCGAGTCGCGCCCGGGCTTGGGCGAATATGCGCCGCGGATCGAGGTCATGACGATCCCGGTCGACAAGATCCGCGAGGTCATCGGCTCGGGCGGCAAGGTGATCCGCGAGATCACCGAGACCACGGGCGCCAAGGTCGACATCAACGATGACGGGGTGATCAAGGTCGCCGCCGTCGACGCCAATGCCGCCAAGGCGGCGATCGACTGGATCCGCGGCATCGTCGCCG
>JBKOZY010000269.1:0-4292 GCA_046726135.1 Pseudomonadota bacterium
CAGCACTTCGACATGGGCAACCACCATTTTCCGGCCCTGGCGCGGACGGCACTTGCCGAGGCGCTCCAGGCGAGCTGTCCGGGCGATCTGCAATACACCGCCTATGGGGCGGGTGGCGCGGAGGCAGTCGACATCGCGATCAAGACTGCACGAAACGCCATGCGCAAGCGCAAGATCGTCTCGATCATCAAAGCCTATCACGGCCATACCGGGCTTGCGGTCAAGACCGGCGATCAGCGCTTCTCGAAATTGTTCCTGTCGGAAGATCGCGAAGGCGAGTTCATTCAAGTGCCGTTCAACGAACTCAATGCGATGGAGGACGCATTGAAGAAGCGCGACGTTGCGGCAGTGATACTCGAGACCATTCCGGCGACTTACGGCTTCCCGATGCCCAAGGAAGGTTATCTGCCAGGCGTCAAGAAACTCTGTGAACGTTACGATGCGCTCTATATCGCCGATGAGGTTCAGACCGGGCTCATGCGCACGGGCGTCATGTGGGGTTGCGAGAAATACGGGGTCGACCCCGACATCATGGTGATCGGCAAGGCGATCACTGGCGGTATGTATCCTATATCCTGCGCTGTGTTGGGAAAGCATTGCGCCCAGTGGCTGACCGAGGACGGCTTCGGCCATATCTCGACGGCGGGCGGCGCCGAGCTTGGTTGCTTAGTGGCGCTCAAGGTGCTCGAGATCACGCAGCGTCCGGAGGTCGCCTCGATGGTGCGTTATGCGTCGGATTTCATCCGCGCCGGACTCGACGAGATCCAGGCGCTCTATTCCGACTTCTTCGTCGGCATCCGGCAGAACGGCGTCATCATGGGCCTTGAGTTCGATCATCCCGAGGGCGCCAAGCCGGTGATGCGGCGCCTCTATGAAAATGGCGTCTGGGCGATATTCTCTACCCTTGATCCCCGCGTGCTGCAGTTCAAGCCTGGCATCCTGATCACCGAAGCTTTGTCCGAGGAGCTGCTGTCCCGGGTGGAGGTCGCTATCGGCCTGGCGCGGCGCGACGTCATGGGCAAAGCGGTCCGGAAGGCATCCTGATGGACCAGCAGATCGCCGCCGTCCTTGACACTTCAGAGACCGACACCGGCGCCCGCGCCCGCGCCGAGATGGTTCTCGAGCGGGCGCGTTGGGCGGCTCAGGTGTTTAGCCGCTATGACCGTGCGAGAACGCAGGCAATCGTCGAGCAGGCCGCCGAGGCCGCCTATCGCAAGGCGGGCGAATATGGCGACTGGGCGGTCCGCGAGACCGGCTTCGGGGTTGCCGAGCATAAGAAGATCAAGAACGAGCTCTCCTCGGTGCCGCTCGTCCAGCACTATCGCGAATGGGACTTCGTCAACGCCCGCTACAATGAAGAATCGCGCATGGTAGAGATCCCGCGACCGGCTGGCGTGGTCTTTGCCCTGGCTCCCTCCACCAATCCCATCTCGACCATCTATTTCAAGACGCTGATCGCCCTGATGACCCGCAATGCCATCGTCCTGTCGCCCCATCCGGCAGCACGCGAAAGCAGCGTCGATGCAGCTCGAACGCTTGCCGATGCGGCCGAAAAGGCGGGCGCGCCGGAAGGGGCGGTGCAGGTCATCGAGAAGCCCAATCTGCGGCTCATCAACCAGTTCATGCGCTCCGAGCAGACCGATCTGATACTGGCGACCGGCGGCTCCTCTATGGTCCGCGCGGCCTATTCGTCGGCCAATCCGGCGATCGGAGTCGGACCTGGCAACGCTCCTGTCATGGTCGACACCACCGCCGATCTAAGACAGGCGGCGGAGGACATTGTCGCCTCCAAAAGCTTCGACAACTCTATCCTCTGCACCAATGAATCGGTGCTGATCACGCTCGAAGAGGTTGCGAAACCCCTTGTCAGGGAGCTTGAGAGGGCAGGGTGCCACATTTGCGGTGACGAGGAGGCGGCAGCGCTTCGCCGCTATCTCTTTCACGCCGAAGGCTTCAACATCGAGGCGCTTGGACGCGATGCCCGCTTCATCGCCGAAAGGACGGGGATCAAGATTGCGGCAAAGACCAAGGTCATCATCGCGCCGATCGCAACCATTGGCGTTGGCGAGGACCTTTCGCGCGAGAAACTGTGCCCGGTGCTTGGCTTCTACGTTGCGCGTAACAAGGCTCAGGCACTGACCGCCGCGCGCCAGCTCCTCCGATTTGCCGGCGCCGGACATTCGGCAGCAATCCATACGAGGGATCCCGCGATGGCAGTGGAATATGGCGCGGCCGTCGAGGTTTACCGGGTGGTCGTCAATGCGCCCTGCAGCCAGGGCGCCGCCGGCTTTGGCACGACGCTCGGGCCGACCTTCACCATCGGCACCGGGTTTTTTGGGCGATCCTCGATCGGCGAGAACATTGGTCCGCAACATCTCGTTCATTGGACCCGGGTCGCCTGGCCCAAGGAGATGGACCCCTCCATCGACACGCGAGAACTGGCGGGCCTGAAACATCCGGGTCCGCTTGCCGAGGCGCCCGCCGACGGTGTGCCGGGCAAAGGTCGAGTCACGGCGGTTGGACCCCGCAGCGACGATCTTCGAGACGAGATTCGTCGGGTCATCGCCGAAGAGCTGCGGCGCGCGCTGAAGAGCTG
The DNA here is from genome assembly GCA_046726135.1 of Pseudomonadota bacterium. GTDB lineage: Bacteria > Pseudomonadota > Alphaproteobacteria > Rhizobiales > Aestuariivirgaceae > DATAFF01. The sequence goes on from JBKOZY010000269.1 coordinate 2,597, forward strand.
ATCATGGCCGAGCTCAGATCCTTCATTTTCATCGATCAGCTGCAGCCGCAGACTCTCGGATATATGGCGACGTGGATCCGCGGAAGTCTGCCGCGGGCCAATGTCGCGGCGCAGATCATCGAGGTGGCGCCTGGCCTCGACATTGAGGCTTTGACCGACGTGGCGGTGAAACACAGCGAGGTCGAGGCCGGCATTCTGGTGGTCGAACGCCAGTACGGCTATCTCGAATTCCATTCGCGCTCGACGGCGGCCGTCAAGTCCTCGGCGCAAGCGGTCCTGAATGCGTTCGGAGGGCGACCCGAGGATGCGAGGAAGCCCCAGATCCTAGCCTCGCATATTGTTACGCGGGTCGATCCGCAACACGCATTCCTGATCAATCGCAACAAGCTTGGCTCGATGATCCTCGGCGGTGAATCGCTCTACATTATGGAGATGGAGCCGGCTTCCTATGCCGTCCTTGCGACAAATGCTGCGGAGAAGGCAGCAAATGTAAAGGTTGTCGACTATCGAATGATCGGTGCGACCGGACGGGTTTATCTCGCGGGTCCGGAAGCCGAGATGCGCAACGCCCGCGATGCCGCCGAGGATGCCTTGCGGGAGGCAGGTCGTAGCCGATGACCACGCCCGAGGAGATCCGCTCGATCATACGCGAAGTGCTGGCGGAGGAAATTGCCAGTCTGCGGCGTCCGGCGACCCGGGAGGAACGGGTTGCCATTGCCAGCGACTCCGATCTCGCGCGGTTTGTGGCGCGACTTCTTGACCTCGCCAACGACGCGGAGCTGCGGCGTGAGATTTCGGAGGGCCGTTACGTTTTCCGGCTCGGCGATGCTAATGCGGCACGGCCGGAGGCGCGCCAGAGCCGAACGCCGGCTGCACCCCTCTCGCGAACAGTTCGATTCGACAGCGGTATCGTCACCGAGCGTCATGTCGATAGCCTTGCAGAAGAGACCCGGACGATTTCGGTGGCGAAGGTCGTGCGATTCACGCCATTGGCCCGCGATCGACTGCGAAGCCGCGGGATCAACGTGGAAAGGAGCGGCTGATGATCAAGGGCAAAGTTGTCGGCAGGCTATGGGCTACCAAGCGCGTGGCTAGCCTTCCCCAGGGAGGTCTTCTGGAGATCGAGCTGGAGAGCGGTGCGCGACTCATTGCGTTCGATCCCCTTGGATGTGCCGAGGGCGAGGAGGTTCTCGTGACGCAAGGCTCGGTGGCCGCCGGCCACTTCGAGAAGATGAGGGCACCTGTCGACGCGTTGATCATCGGCTCGATCGATCCGCGGTGAACAAATTGAACGAGATGGAGGATGTGAAATGACCCAGGCAATTGGAATGATCGAGACGAAGGGCTATGTCGCGGCGCTGGCGGCGGCCGACGCCATGGTGAAGGCAGCGAATGTCGCGATTGTCGGGCGCGAGCAGGTCGGCGATGGGCTGGTCGCCGTCGTCATCCGAGGCGATGTCGGCGCGGTGAAGGCTGCGACCGAGGCAGGCGCCGAGACGGCGGGGCAGGTCGGCGAGCTTGTCTCCGTTCACGTCATACCGCGCCCACATCCCGACCTTGGCAAGCACTTCACCGCCGACGGGAAGTAACGAGCAATCGGGACCGGGTTTGGATGTGAACGATGACCGAACTGCGCGTTTATCTGCCGATCGGCAGGCTCATGCCGCAATTCGCGGCCTATCTGTCGACCCCGACC
>JBKOZY010000270.1:0-7639 GCA_046726135.1 Pseudomonadota bacterium
TCCTTGAGCCCCGCCTGTCCCGCCGCATCCGACCATGCAAAGACGTGGAGCGGCAAATTGTGCCGCGTGCACATCTCGCTCAATGACACCGGGTTGCCGCCATAGACATGAACCTGCCAGCTGCGGCTGGCGAGCGCGGTGAAATTGTCGCGCCCCGGAGGTGCCGACACATAGGGCAGCCGATCGCCCCCGGCCACCGCCCCCGCCTCGCCGGCGCTGAGTGCCGATCCGCGATAGTTGATGCCGATCTGCGAGATCGTCCGGAACATCGCCCGGCGCACCGGTGCGAGCTCGAACAGCGGCGGCACCAGCCGCGGCACCACCCCGGTCCGCACGAAGCGGGCGATCGGCCCGTCGCTCGACACGATCGAGAAGGCCCTATCGGTCGTCTGCACCAGCTGCCGGGCAAAGGGGATGCGCTCCTGCTCGTAGCTGTCGAGCAGCCCCTTGCCGGCGCCCTTCAGCACATCCGCGAGCTTCCAGGCGAGATTGGTCGCATCGCCGATCCCGGTATTCATTCCTTGGCCGCCGACCGGGCTGTGGATGTGGGCGGCATCGCCGGCGAGAAAGGTCCGGCCGCGCCGGAAGTGATGCGCCACCCGGTGATGGACGCGATAGGTCGAGAACCAGTTCACCGAGCCAACCGAAATGCGCAAATGCTCGATCGCTGTCTTGCTGACATCCTGGAACGACAGCGTGTGCTGCCGCCCCTCCGCCGCGCCATCGATCGTGCCGACCAGGCGCACCCGTCCCTGGCCCTGCAGCGGGAACACTGCCAGGAAATCGGCATCGTCGAGCGCCACATGGAGCTCATGATCGGTCACCGGCCCGCTCGCCGTCACATCCGCCACATAGAAGAGATGCGAATAGGTCCCGCCGGGGAAACCGACGCCGATCGTGTCGCGCAGGATCGAATGCGCCCCGTCGCAGCCGGCGACATACTGCGCCTCGACCGTCTCCTCGCGCCCGTCGCCGCCGCTGAGTCGCGCCAGCACCCGCGCCTCGTTCTCCTCGATCGACAGAAGCTCGACCGGCCGCTCCACCGCGACTCCCGATTGCATCAGCTGGTCGATCAGCAGCCGCTCATGGACGTCCTGCCGCAGGATCAGCACGAACGGGTAGGGCGACAGGCCCTCGCCGATATCGCCGAGCGGGATGCGCCCGGCCTTGCGGCCGCGCACCCACAGATTGGCCGCAATCATCTTGAGCCCCGCCGCCACCGCCGCGTCGGCAACGCCGAGCTGGCGGTAGAATTCCAAGGTGCGGGCATGAACCGCCAGCGCCCGCGACGTCATCCCGGGCTCCGGCGCCTTGTCGATAAGGCGGAATTGGACGCCGAGGGCCTTGAGCCATAGGGCGAGGGCGAGACCGGTCGGGCCGGCGCCGACCACCAGGACTTCGGTTTGGGCCATGGTCCCTCGTTGAGCTGGTCGGCGGCCCTTATCGCCCGCCCGATGCGCTGTCAAGGCAACTGCCTCGATTGACGCCGATCAGCCGAGCAGCTACTGCATTGGCTGAACGGGGGAATAATAATTTCAGCCCAGGAAAGTGCCGCGGATGTCCGCCGACCTCGCCAAATACGCCAGCGACCACAGCATCAAATTCTTCCTGTTCAACTTCACCGACCTGTTCGGGACGCAGCGCGCCAAGCTGGTGCCGGCCGAGGCCGTCGCCGCAATGCAGAAATCCGGCGCCGGCTTTGCCGGTTTCGCCACCTGGCTGGACATGACGCCGGCCCATCCCGACCTGTTCGTGATCCCCGATCCGCAATCGGTGATCCCGCTGCCATGGAAGCCGGGCGTCGCCTGGGTGGCGGGCGACCCCTGGATGGACGGCAAGCCGGTGGCGCAGGCGCCGCGCCTGGTCCTCAAGAACCTGATGGACAAGGCGGCAAGCCGCGGCATGACCTTCATGGCCGGCGTCGAGCCCGAGTTTCATCTCATCAATCCCGATGGCTCGGCAATCTCCGACACCCGCGACACCCAGGAGAAGCCCTGTTACGACCAGGCCGCCATCATGCGCCGCTACGAGGTGATCGCCGACATCTGCTCGACCATGGTCGGGCTCGGCTGGTCGCCCTATCAGAACGATCATGAGGACGCCAACGGCCAGTTCGAGATCAATTGGAACTTCAACGACGCTCTCACCACGGCCGACCAGCTCTGCTTCTTCAAGTTCATGGTGAAGTCGATTGCCGAGCAGCATGGGCTCCGGGCCACCTTCATGCCCAAGCCCTTCGCCAATCTCACCGGCAATGGCTGCCACGTCCACATGTCGCTATGGGACGGCGATCGCAAGCAGAACCGTTTCCACGGCGCCGCTGACGAGCTCGGCCTGTCGCCCGAGGCCTATCATTTCCTCGGCGGGTTGATGCACCATGCCGAAAGCCTGGCGGCGATCACCAACCCCACCGTCAACAGCTACAAGCGCATCAACGCCCCGCGCACCCTCTCCGGCGCCACCTGGTCGCCCAACACCGTGACCTATGCCGGCAACAACCGCACCCATATGGTCAGGGTGCCCGATGTCGGCCGCTTCGAGCTGCGCCTCCCCGACGGTGCCGCCAACCCCTATCTCATGATGGCCGCGATCTTCGCCGCCGGCCTCCATGGCATCGACGAGAAGATGAGCCCCGGCAAGCGCCTCGACATCGACATGTATGCCGAGGGACACAAGGTCACCGATGCCAAGAAGCTGCCGCTCAACCTGATGGACGCGCTGCGCAGCTTCGAGGGCGACACCTACCTCACCGAGGCGTTGGGAGGAGAATTCTCCGCCGCCTATGTCAAGCTCAAGACCAATGAGTGGAACAGCTATTGTCGCCATCTCACCCAGTGGGAGCGCGACACCACGCTCGACTGCTAGCGCGATTTCCCTATGCACTATTCCATCGTCTCGCTCGTCCGCAACGCGCTGAGCGGCCATCGTCACTGGCCGCCGGCTTGGCGCGAGCCCGAGCCCAAGCCCGACTATGATGTCGTCATTGTCGGGGGCGGCGGCCACGGCCTCGCCACCGCCTATTATCTCGCCCGCGAGCACGACATCCGCAACGTCGCCGTGCTGGAGAAGAGCTGGCTCGGCTCCGGCAATATCGGCCGCAACACCACCATCATCCGCTCCAACTACCTGCTCGCCGGCAACAATCCCTTCTACGAGTTCTCGCTAAAGCTCTGGGAGGGCCTGGAGCAAGAGTTCAACTTCAACGCCATGGTGTCGCAGCGCGGCATCATCAATCTTTTCCATTCCGACGCCCAGCGCGATGCCGCTGCCCGCCGCGGCAATGCCATGCGGCTGCACGGCGTCGATGCCGAGCTGCTCGACCGCGACGGCGTGCGCCGCATCCTGCCGTTCCTCAATTTCGACAATGGCCGCTTTCCCATCATGGGTGGCCTGTCGCAGCGCCGCGGCGGCACCGTGCGCCACGATGCCGTGGCCTGGGGCTATGCCCGCGGCGCCGACAGCAACGGCGTCGACATCATCCAGAACTGCGAGGTCACCGGCATCCGCATCGACAATGGCCGTGCCGTCGGCGTCGAGACGACCAAGGGTTATATCGGCTGCCGCAAGCTGGCGCTCGCCGGCGCCGGCAACTCGACTGAGCTTGCCCGCATGGCCGGCCTCAAGCTGCCGATCGAGAGCCACGTGCTCCAGGCCTTCGTCTCGGAAGGCCTCAAGCCCTATCTCGACAAGGTGGTGACCTTCGGCATGGGCCATTTCTACATGTCGCAATCCGACAAGGGCGGCCTCGTCTTCGGCGGCGACATCGACGGCTACAACTCCTATGCCCGCCGCGGCAACATGCCGACCGTCGAGCATGTCATGGAGGGCGGCGTCGCGCTCATCCCCGGTCTGTCGCGCATCCGGGTGCTGAGATCCTGGGGCGGCATCATGGACATGTCGATGGACGGCTCGCCGATCATCGATGCGACTCCGCTCGACGGTCTCTATCTCAATTGCGGCTGGTGTTATGGCGGCTTCAAGGCCACCCCGGCATCCGGCTGGTGCTTCGCCCATCTGATCGCCACCGGCCAGACCCACAAGCTTGCCGCCCCCTACCGGCTCGACCGCTTCCGCCGCGGCGCCACCATCGACGAGCGCGGCGCCGGCGCGCAGCCCAACCTGCATTGAGGATTTCAGAATGCTGATCGACTGTCCCTATTGCGGCGAGCGGCTGTCGGAGGAGTTCACCATCCTCGGGGATGCCACCAAGCAGCGCCCCTCGGGCAGCGAGGCATCGGACATCGAGGCCTGGTACGACTACGTCTTCATCCGCGATAATCCCAAGGGCCGCCACCGCGAATATTGGCAGCACACCGGCGGCTGTCGCGCCTGGCTGGTGGTCGAGCGCGACACCCTGACCCATCAGATTTATGCCGTCACCCCCGCCCGGGACGCCAGCGCATGACCAGCCGTCGCCTCGCGCAGGGCGGCCTGATCGACCGCTCGCGCCCGATCCGCTTCACCTTCGATCACAAGAGCTTTGCCGGTCTCGCCGGCGACACGCTCGCTTCCGCACTCCTCGCCAATGGCCGAATGCTGATGGCGCGAAGCTTCAAATATCACCGGCCGCGCGGCGTGGTGACCGCCGGCGCCTCCGAGCCCAACGCTCTCATGGAGATCGGCGAGCGGGGCCGCCGCGATGCCAACAGCCGCGCCACCATGGTCGAGCTCTATGACGGGCTCTTCGCGCTCAGCCAGAATCGCTGGCCGTCGCTCGCCTTCGACCTCGGCGCCGTCAACGGGCTCGCCGCATCGATCTTCGTCGCCGGCTTCTACTACAAGACCTTCATGTGGCCGAAGAGCTTCTGGGAGAAGGTCTATGAGCCGCTGATCCGCCGCGCCGCCGGTCTCGGCCGCGCCAGCCACGAGCCCGACCCCGATGCTTACGAGAAGGCCTATGCCCATTGTGACGTGCTGGTGATCGGCTCCGGTCCCGCCGGCTTGATGGCGGCCCTCGCCGCCGGCCGTGCCGGGGCCCGTGTCATCCTCGCCGATGAGGGATCGCGCCTCGGCGGCTCGCTCCTTGCCGAGCGCGAGGAGATCGCCGACGACAGCGGCTGGGCCTTCGTGGCGGCAACGCTTGCCGAGCTCGAGGCGTTGCCCAATGTCACGCTGATGCCCCGCACCACCGTCTTCGGCTGGTTCGACGGCAATGTCTTCGGCGCCCTCGAGCGGGTCAACAAGCACATTGCCGTGCCGCCGGCCCATGAGCCGGTCGAGCGCTATTGGCGGATCATTGCCAGGCAGGCGGTGATGGCGACCGGCGCCGAGGAGCGCCCCCTTATCTTCGGCGGCAACGACAAGCCGGGCGTGATGCAGGCATCCGCCATCCGTGCCTATATCAACCGCTATGCCGTAACCCCTGGCGCCCGCGCCGTCGTCTTCACCAACAACAGCTCTGGCTACCGCACTGCCCGCGACGTGCTTGCCGCCGGCATCGACGTCGCCGCCATCATCGACGCTCGCGACGGCGGGACGGAGACCCATTCGGCGGGCGTGCCGCTCCTTGCCAACGCCGTCGTCACCCGGGTTGTCGGACGCGAGCGGATCACCGGCGTCAATGTGCTGAAGGGCGGCGCCACCACCGCCGACCGCATCGAGGCCGATTTCGTCGCCATGTCGGGCGGTTGGAGCCCGGTCATCCACCTGTCCTGCCATAAGGGCGACAAGCCGGTCTGGGACGCCGAGCAGGCCTGCTTCCTGCCGCCACCATCGACGCCCGGATTGATCCCGGTCGGAGCGGCTGCCGGTGCCATGACCCTGTCGCAATGCCTGAAAGAGGGCAGTGACGCCGGCGCCCGCGCCGCGGAGCTGGCTGGCATGAAAGCGACGTCCATCGCTGTTCCGGCAGCGCGCGATGATGCGCCCTATTCCATTCGCCCGTTGTGGCACGTCAAGCAATCGACCGCCAAGGCGTTCGTCGATTTCCAGAACGACGTCACCCTGAAGGACATCCCGCTCGCGGCGCGCGAAGGCTTCAACTCCATCGAGCTGGTCAAGCGCTTCACCACCAGCGGCATGGGAACCGACCAGGGCAAGCTCTCCAACATCAACGCCAGCGGCATTCTCGCCGAGGCGACCGGCAGGACCGTGCCCGAGATCGGCACCACCACCTTCCGGCCGTTCTACACGCCGGTGTCCTTCGGCGCCCTGACCGGCGCCTTTCGCGGCACTCACTATCAGCCGGTGCGCAAGACGCCACTCCATGAATGGTGCGAGGAGATGGGCGCGGTGTTCATGGAGGCCGGCCTGTGGCTGCGCTCGGCCTGGTTCCCGAAGGCTGGCGAGGACTGGCGCGCCGCCGCCACCCGCGAGGTCATGGCCGTTCGCCAGTCGGTCGGCATCTGCGATGTCTCGACGCTGGGCAAGATCGACCTCCAGGGGCCCGATGCCACCGCGCTGCTGAACCGGCTTTACTGCAACGGCTTCTCGACCCTTCAACCGGGCAAGGCGCGCTACGGCCTGATGCTGCGCGAGGACGGCTTCCTGTTCGACGACGGCACCGTCAGCCATCTCGCGCCCGGGCATTATTTCATCACCACCACCACCGCCAATGCCGCCCGCGTCATGTCGCATATCGAATTCTGCCACCAGGCGCTGTGGCCCGAGCTCGACGTGCAATATGGCTCGGTCACCGATCAATGGGCCCAGATCGCCGTGTCCGGTCCCAATGCCCGGCGCCTCCTCGAGCGGGTGGTCTCTGAGGACCTCTCAGACGCCGCCTTCCCCTATCTCGGCGCCCAACCGGTCACGGTGGCCGGCGGGATAGCTGGAAGATTGTTCCGCATCTCCTTCTCTGGCGAGCTCGCCTATGAGCTGTCGGTCCCGGCCGACCATGGCAACCAAATGGCGCGTCTGCTCATGAGCGAGGGCGCCGTGTTTGGCATCGTCCCCTATGGCGTCGAGGCGCTGTCGATCATGCGCATCGAGAAGGGGCACGTCGCGGGTGGCGAGCTTAATGGCATCACCACGCCCGACGATCTAGGCCTTGGCCGCATGGTGTCGCGCAACAAGGATTTCATCGGCCGCATGATGGGCGAGCGCGAGGCGCTGAAGGCCGGCAACCGCGATGTGCTGGTGGGGGTGAAACCGGTCGAGCCGAGTGAGCAGCTGCGCTCCGGCGCCCATCTCCTCACCCGCGGCGCCGTGGCGTCGCTCGACAACGACCAGGGCTATGTCACCTCGGTCGCCTATTCGCCGATGCTGCGGCACTGGATCGGCCTTGCGCTCCTGAAGCGTGGCCGCGAGCGCCATGGCGAGATCGTCCAGCTCTATGACGACTTGCGCGACTCTCAGATGCTGGTCGAGGTGACCCACCCCTGCTTTTACGATCGGGAGAATCTGAAGCTCCATGGCTGAGATCGCATCGCAGACACAGCACTTGGGCCCGCTCGGGGCGATCCTCACGGCCGGCCGCTATGGCGCCAAGGGGCCGGACGGGCCTGGGGTCACCTTGAGGCTGCGCCATCCCCTGTCGATCGTCACCGTCATGGCCCGCAAAGGCCGAGCCGAGGCGCTGGCCGGCGCCCTGCGCGACAGCTTCGACCTGGCGCTTCCCGGCCCTGGCGAATCGGCGACCGCAACGGAGTTCGCGCTGCGCTGGGCCGGGCCTGAGCAATGGCTCGCCATCGCCGAGAGC
>JBKOZY010000271.1:0-5792 GCA_046726135.1 Pseudomonadota bacterium
GTGTAGGGGAGCCGCTGCATCTGCAGGGCAGCAGCCTCGACCAGCTCGCGATTGCCATAGCCGAGCGAGGTGCACCACAAGCCGGCCAGACCCTCGATATAGCGCTTGCCGTCGCTGTCGAAGACATAGACGCCGCGGCCCTCCTCCAACACCAGCGGCCCCATTTCGCGGTGGCGCTGAAGGTTGGTGTAGGGATGGATAACCGTTTCGATATCGCGGACCGCGAGGTTGGACAGCGGGGCCATGAAATACTCCTCAATAACCGTGCGGTGGTGGGATAGTCTGTCCAGCACGTAAGATCAACCGGGGGCAGCGAAAGACAGCCATGCAGCATGCCGATCTGATCCGACTGCCGGCGCTGAGCGTGGTCGAACTGCTTACCAAGGGTACGGTCTCGCCTTTGGATTGCATCGATGCTCTGGAACAGCGCATCGCGGCAGTCGATACCAAGGTCAATGCCCTTCCCAGCCTGTGCCTCGAACGGGCCCGCGATCGGGCCCGGGCATTGATGCAGCGGCCGGCGCAGTCGCGCGGGCGGCTTGCCGGCCTGCCTGTCCCGATCAAGGATCTGACGGCGGTCGAAGGGGTGCGCACGACACATGGTTCGACCATCTTCGCGACCGATGTTCCGGTCCGCTCGGATGTGCTGGTCGAGCATCTCGAGCGGCAAGGCGCGATTGTCTATGCCAAATCCAACACCCCGGAATTCGGCGCCGGCGCCAACACCTTCAACGAAGTCTTCGGCCGCACCCTCAATCCGTGGAACACCAGCCGGTCGGCCGCCGGCTCGTCGGGGGGAGCAGCCGTGGCGCTGGCGACCGGCATGGCGTGGCTGGCGCATGGCTCGGACATGGGCGGATCGCTGCGCAATCCGGCGAGCTTCTGCGGCGTCGTCGGGATGCGCCCATCGCCCGGCCGGGTGGCGCGGTCGCGGACCTCGTCACTCGGCGGCATGCTGTCGGTCGACGGGCCGATGGCACGCGATGTCGAGGATCTGGCATTGCTGCTCGATGCGATGGCCGGCGCCGAGCGTCGCGATCCGGTGTCGCTGCCGTGGGACGGCACCAGCTTTCTGGCAGCGGCGCGGGGCGGGCCGCTCCCCCGCCGGGTGGCGTTCAGCCGCGATCTCGGGGTGACACCGGTCGAGCCCGACGTCGCCGCCGGCATCGAGGCGGCGGCGGCCAGGCTTGCCGCGGCAGGGGTGATCGTCGAGGAGGCGCATCCCGATCTCAGCGAGGCGCATGATTGCTTCCAGGTGCTCAGGGCGCTGTCCTTCGCGACCGGTCTCAAGGATCTCCTCGCGAAGCATGGCGAGCAACTCAAGCCGGAGATCGTGTGGAATGTCGAGAAGGGACTGAAGCTCACCGTCGAGGAGATCATCAGGGCGGAGCAGCAGCGGGTCGCCATGTTCGACCGCACCATCGCATTCTTCGAGCGCTACGATCTGCTGCTGGCGCCGGCAACGATCACCACGGCCTTCCCGGTCGAGCAGCGCTACCTCGCCGAATGCAGCGGCCATCGGTTCGGCAATTATGTCGAATGGCTGGCCATCGCCTATGCGATCACCCTGGTGGCCTGCCCGGCCATCTCGATTCCGGCCGGCTTCACGCATGAGCATCTGCCGGTCGGGCTGCAGATCGTCGGCCCGCCGCAGAGCGAGGCGAGCGTGCTGCGCGGCGCCAAGCTCATGCAGGATGTCCTCGATCTCGGCCCGATCACGCCGATCGATCCTAGGGTGCCCCGGCAATGAAAGGATTGATGCAGGACTGGCCGCTGCTGGTTCACACGATCCTCGACCATGCCGCCTGGCTCGGTCCACGCGAGGTGGTGACGCGGACGGTCGAGGGGCCGATCCACCGCTACAGCTATGGCGATCTCGATCACCGTGCCCGGATGATCGCCAGCGCCTGCGGCAAGCATCTCGGCATCAGCTTCGGCGATGTCATCGGCACGATGGCGTGGAACACCCATCGCCATGCCGAGATCTGGTACGGGCTGATGAGCCTGGGGGTCGTCGTGCACACGCTCAATCCACGGCTGTTCGCCGAGCAGCTCGCCTATATCGTCAACCATGCCGAGGATCAGTGGCTGTTCATCGACCTGACTTTCGTACCGCTGCTGGAGAGCCTCAGCGACCGCCTGCCAAGGGTGAAGGGCTATATCGTCATGACCGACGAGAGCCATATGCCCAAGGAGACGCGGCTTCCCAATCCGATCTGCTACGAGACGCTGATAGCCGATGGCGATCCGGACCTCGACTGGCCGCGGCTCGACGAGCAAACCGCCTGCGGCATCTGCTACACATCGGGAACGACCGGCAATCCCAAGGGCGTTCTCTATTCGCATCGCTCGACCGTGCTGTGCGCGATGATGAACTGCGCCGGCGATGCGCTCGCTCTGTCGAGCCGCGACACGGTCATGCCGGTCGTGCCGATGTATCATGCCAATGCCTGGTCGCTGATCTTTGCCGGCCCGATGGCCGGGGCAAAACTGGTTCTCCCCGGCCCCAAGCTCGACGGCGCCTCGCTCCATGAGCTCATCGCCACAGAAGGGGTGACGTTCACGGCGGCAGTTCCGACGTTATGGCTGTCGCTGCTCAACCATCTCGATGCCAATCCGCAGCTCGCGATGCCCGATCTCAAGCGGGTCGTCATCGGCGGCTCGGCTTGTCCGGAGGCGATGATGCGCGCCTTCATCGAGCGGCATGGCAGTGATGTGATCCACGCCTGGGGGATGACCGAGATGAGCCCGATCGGATCGATCAACACGCCGCGCGGCGGGCTCGACCACCTCGACCCCGATGAGCTGTGGCAATTGAAGCTGAAACAGGGCCGGCCGCAATATGGCGTGGAGATGAAAATCACCGATGATAAGGGTCGCGAGCTGCCGCGCGACGGCAAGACATTCGGCCGGCTCAAGGTGCGAGGCCTGGCGGTAGCGGCCGCCTATATGAAGGGCGAAGGCGCCTCATCCTTCGACGCCGATGGCTGGTTCGATACGGGCGATGTGTCGACGCTCGATGAGAACGGCTATATGCAAATCACCGATCGGGCGAAGGATGTGATCAAGTCGGGCGGCGAGTGGATCTCCTCGATCGATCTCGAGAATGCCGCCATGGGTTGCCCGGGGGTGGCGGAAGCGGCGGCGATCGGACTGCCGCATCCGAAATGGGACGAGCGGCCGCTCTTGGTAATCGTGGGCAAGGGCGATGTGGCGGTGACGCGCGAGGCGGTGCTGGCGCATCTTGCGGGGCGGATTGCCAAATGGTGGATGCCGGACGATGTCGTCTTCGTCGACAAGATTCCGCATACGGCAACCGGCAAAATCTCGAAGCTCGAGCTGCGCGAGCGGTTCAAGGACTATCGCTTCCCGACGGCGTAATATTCGCTTTCGAGGCCGAGGCCGCCATGCGTCGACACCTTCCCCTGCTCCACCAGATGCTCGATATGAGCGAGCGTCGACAGCGCCGCCGCACCATGCAGCCTCGGATCGACAGCGGCGTAGATCCTGGCGACGATTGCGGGGATCGTCCTGTCGCCGTCCATGATGCGCTCCAGCACCGCGGCCTCGCGCATCTGGCGGTGGGCCAGGATGGCGCGCACAAGGGCCTGCGGTTCGGCGCGTCCCGGTCCGTGGCCCGGCCAGTAGACCCGGTCACTGTCATCGAGGAGGCGCCGCAGGGAAGCCATGTACTGTCCCATGTGCCCGTCGGGCGGGGCGATCACGCTGGTCGCCCAGGACATGACATGATCGCCGCTGAACAGCGCGCGCTCGTCATTGAGGCGGAACGCCATGTGGTTCGAGGTGTGCCCGGGGGTGAATACCGCCGTGATGGTGTAGTCGCGGCCGGCGACGGTGGCGCCATCGGCCAGGGCAATGTCGGGTATGAAGTCAAGATCGCCCGAAGCGTCGAGCGGCGGGCCGCCGATGCTTCGTGCTCCGGCCACCTGTCCGCTGCCATGGGGTCCGGAGGCAAGCGTCGCGGCGCCCGTCGCCTCCTTCAGCCGCTTCGCCAGCGGCGAATGGTCACGATGGGTATGAGTGACGAGAATATGGGAGACGGTCTCGCCGGTCAGCGCCGCCATCAGAGCCGCCCAGTGCTCGTCATTGTCAGGCCCGGGATCGATGACGGCGACCTCACCATTGCCGATGATATAGCTGTTGGTGCCGGTGAAGGTGAACGGGCCCGGATTGTTGCAGACGAGGCGACGGACCAGCGGTGAAATCAGGTCGACCCGACCGGGAACCGGAGCGAAATCGGTATCGAAGTCGATGGCGTCCATGATGCTTGCGCTTGCCTCGTTGGTTCCTTGCCAGTATAGCGAGTATCTTGTCCCAAGGAAGGTGATACCATGAGAATTGGGGGTGGAGTGCTGGCCGACGCGGTATGGCTCGGCGAAGGCCATAGGCGTTGGCTCAAGAGCATCGTGCTGGCAGTGGCGGGAAGCCTGCTGGTGGCGGTCTGCGCCAAGCTCAAGGTCGATATCGGGTCGGTGCCGCTGACCATGCAGACCTTGGCGGTGCTGACGATTGGCGCTGCTTATGGCTCGAGGCTCGGGGCTGCGACCATGCTGCTTTATCTCGCGGAAGGGGCAGCCGGCCTGCCGGTCTTTGCCGGACCGCCGATCTTCGGCCTTACCCATATTCTCGGCCCGACCGGCGGCTATCTCATCGGGTTCCCGATTGCGGCGGCGCTGGTCGGGTTCCTGGCCGAGCGCGGTTTCGACCGGAGCTTTCCGCGGATGCTGGCGGCGACCCTGCTGGGGGCAGCGGTGATCCACGTACCGGGCGTGCTGTGGCTGTCGACTTTCCTCGGCATGGAGAAGGCGATCGCCCTCGGGCTGATGCCGTTCATCATCGGCGACATCATCAAGGCGACGCTTGCCGCCCTGGCGTTTCCGCTCGCCTGGAAGCTCATCGGACGCGGCAAGGAAGGTGCCAGCCAGCATATGTGGTGAGGCGCGTTGGTCGGAGTGAGCGGATTCGAACCACCGACCCCCTGCTCCCGAAGCAGGTTTAGTGTACGGCATTGAACACCATCGACCAGTCGGTCCAAAGCATAACCTGTTGATTTGTGGGCATTGGTGGTTTGAGCCTGTTTGATGCCGTCCTATACTGTTCTGCGTCCGTTGGTACCCGTACGGTACCCGGATGGACGGGAGCGGGTGGATGCTGGCCAAGTTCACGGATAAGTGGGCTCAAAACGTTCGGGCTCAAGCGGGTGAGGATCGAACCGACTATTGGGACACGAGCAGGAATAGCAGCGGCCTTGGTCTGCGTGTCTCGAGGTCAGGCAGCAAAGTCTGGGTGGTCATGTACCGCCGCGCCTCGGACGGCAAGAAGCGGCGCCTCAGGATCGGCCGATATCCAGCCCTGAGCCTTGCTGAGGCCAGGAGAGAGGCCTCCAACATACGCGCCCGAGTGGATCGTGATGAGGATCCAGCCGGCGAACGTCAGCAGTCGCGGCAGGACATCAGGTTCCGCGACTTGGCAGAGAGTTACCTGTCGAAACATGCGCGGAGGCACGGGCGGACCTGGAGCGAGGACGAGCGCAGGCTCAAGCGCAACATCCTTCCGGTAATTGGAGATCAGCGGGCAAAGCTTGTCAGTTCGACCGATCTCCTGGAGATCCATGAAAGCCTGACCGAACGCGGCTCCCCCGTCGAGGCAAACCGCAACATCGAGCTCGTCCGTCGCATATACAGTTGGGGCATTGGCAAGCGCAGGGTGGAGATCAACCCTGCCGCACGCCTGCAGCTCAATCCCGAAAAGAGCCGCGATCGAACATTATC
>JBKOZY010000272.1:0-2180 GCA_046726135.1 Pseudomonadota bacterium
GTGTGAGACGCAACACGCATGCTGCGCTCGATGTCTTTCGCTCGCTCGGCTGCAAGGTCAACGAGGTCGAACTCGGCTGGACGCGGGCCGTCGATGACGCCTCGATGCATTGGTACAATACCATGCATTTCGGCCGGCAGACCGTGTGGTGGAAGAAAACGCATGCCGAGCTCATGACCGACTATGCGCTCAAATTTGCCGACACCGCCGAGAAAATGACGAGCGTGGACGACGTGCATGCCGCCTGGGAGACCGCGAACAAGATGTATGAGAGGCTGGGGCCTATCCTCGCGGGGCATGATGTGTTCATTTGCCCGACCCTCGGCGTGCCGGCGGTTCGCGCCGATCACGATCCGTGGGACCGGGAATACCGCATCAATGGCGTCAAGGTCGATCCCGAATTCGGCTATGCCTTCACCCATCAGTTCAACATGCTGCACAACTGCCCGGTGATGTCGGTCCCCTCCGGCTTCGCCGCGACCAAGGTTCCAACCGGCATTCAGATCGTCGGGCGCACTTATGACGATCCGCGCGTGTTCCGCATGGCGCTTGCTTATGAGAAGGCTGTGGGCGGATGGTTTCGCGACGGGGACAGCCGTCCCGATCTGTGAATGGAGCGCGCGCCTCCCGCGCGCTTTCAGGGCGGGCGAGGACGCCCGCGCTCCAGGTTGCCAGGACTATCCGTTCAAAAAGCCCGCCAGAACATTCACCGTGTTCACCCCGATCGCCTCGATGGCATAGCCGCCTTCCATGACGAAAAGCGTCGGCTTCTTGAGCTTTGCAATCCGCGCGCCATAGGCGGTGAAGTCCTCTGACCTGAGCTTGAAGAAGCTGATCGGATCCTTTTCGAATGTATCCACACCGAGCGACACTACGATTGCGTCGGGCCCGAAACGCTTGATCCTGCGGCAAGCATCTTCCAGCGCCACCGACCATTTGTCATAGGCGGTTCCGGGCGGCATCGGATAGTTGGCGTTGAACCCTTCGCCCTTGCCGCGTCCCTTCTCATCCTTGAAGCCGAGGAAATAGGGGAAAGCGTCTTCGGGGCGTCCGTGCAGCGAACAGAAGGGCACGTCGTTGCGATCATAGAAAATGTCCTGCGTGCCATTGCCATGATGGAAATCGACATCGAGGATCGCCACGCGGCCGGCGCCGTCATTGCGAAGGCCCTGGGCGGCGATCGCCGCATTGTTGAGAAAGCAGTAGCCGCCATAGAGGTCGTGGTGGGCGTGATGGCCTGGCGGGCGGCAGAGAGCGAAGACTGCATTTTGACCGGCGGTCAGCATCCTCTGCGCCGTCAGCGCGACGGCCGCCGATGATTTCGCCGCCTCCCAGGTGCCGGCGGTCATCGCCGTTTCCATCGAGAGGCAATAGTAGCCTACCTTGCCGTCGATATGGTCGGGGCAGCGCTGCTGCATTCCGCGGGCCGGAAAGCCGGTTGGAATGATTTCGCCGCGATAGCCGGCGGCGGTCCATTCCTTCCACGCGGTTTCGAGGAAGTGCAGCAATCCCCGGTCGTGGACTTGGCGAACCGTGCGCATGTCGAGCGGCTTGGGCGGAACGATGTCGAGCATCTTTCGCGCGCGCAGCTCGCGCAGGATGTATTCGATCCGCGAAGGGCGCTCAAAAGGAGTTACGAATTCGCCGCCATAGAGCTCGCCTTGCGCGAAATGGAGGCGATGGTCCTCGCTGAACACAGTTCTCATGGATGGTTCTCCCCGAGAAGAACCACTTTGTCAGAGTTCGATGCGGGCTTCAAACCGTCAGCCGGCGCGTGCGGTCTTTGCGGCGGATTGGGCGGGAAACCACAGCGCCGCGATCATCCCTTTTCCGGGTGCGGTCTTGCAGATGAGTTCGCCGCCATGGGCTTCCGCAATGAAGCGGGCGATGGGCAGCCCGAGGCCCAGACCCTCGGCGGGACGGCCCCAGCTCATATCGGCCTGGACGAAAGGCTGCAGACACTCGGCGAGCTTCTTCTTGCTCATGCCCGGTCCCGAATCGCGAATCGACATGACGGCCGAACCTCTTTCGCCGTGAGCGGCAATCTCGACGCTCGCCCCTGGAGGGGAGAATTTGATCGCATTGTCGAGGAGCTTTGAGAGCGCGCGATGGGCGAGCTTGGCGTCGCAAGCAACCGTCAAGTCATCAAAGGGCACGCGGATTGAAAGCGAAATGCGCTT
>JBKOZY010000273.1:0-5693 GCA_046726135.1 Pseudomonadota bacterium
CAGCAGCCAGGGGCTCTTGTCCCTCTAGAGCACCGCGTGGGGAATGATCAGACCGGGCGAAGTGTAATGGCCAAGCGTAAGGGAGAGGACAATGATCCAGCGTGACGATTGGCTTCCGATGATGGTTGAAACGGAGGACCAGCGGTATCGGCGTCAGGAATTGTTCCTGGTCTACGCCGGTCCGCTGATCGCACTCCTCTGTCTCTGCATTGTCCTGAGCTATGCAATCAGAGCGATCTGATGAGGGTCATCGCGCTGTCCGATCAGCTCGACCTGGCAGCAGCGCCGGAACGGCTTCATACCGGTACTTCCACGATCGAAGCCGGTGGTGGGGTGTATGGGCCCGATTGTAGAGGTTTTCGCCGACTCGGTCCTTTGAGACTTGGCTTTTCCCCGTATCCACCACCACGTTCTGTATGTCCCCGATCGCCTGGTAGTCAGAACCTGTGCCACTGATGTTCAGCGCGCGATTGCAACAGCCTGTCCGTCCTTGACGGTATGATCGTGTTCGGGAGCCAATGCTAACAGCGCTGACAGAGGTCTCATCCGCCCCTTCGGGGCACCTTCTCCCCGCTTGCTTGCGGGGAGAAGGGAGTCAATGGGAGAGCTCACGGCCCTCGGCGCTCGCCGCGGGCGAGCTCGGCCATCGGCTCGGGCTTGGTGCGGGCGCGCTTGATCTCGAGTTTGTTCAGCGCCGCGAGATAGGCCTTGGCCGAGGCCACCAGCGTGTCGGGATCGGCGGCCCGCGCGGTGACGCTCTTGCCGGCCGCCACATCCTCGAGCTTGACCGAGACCTCGGCCTGGGCGTCGGTCCCCTCGGTCACCGCATGGACCTGGAACAGGGCGAGCTTCGCATCATGCGGCACCAGCGCCTTGACGGCGTTGAAGGTGGCATCGACCGGGCCGTTGCCGGTGGCCTGCACGGTGCGATGGACGCCGTCGACATCGAGGGTGAGGGTGGCCGATTGCGGCCCCATGGTGCCGGCGATGACGGTGAGCGCCACCACCTTCATGCGGTCGGCCTTGGTGGCGATCTCCTCGTCGACCAGCGCCTCGATATCCTCGTCGTAAATGACCTTCTTGCGGTCGGCCAGCGCCTTGAAGCGGACGAAGGCATCCTCGAGCGCATTGTCCGACAGCCGGTAGCCCAGCTCCTCGAGCTTGGCCTTGAAGGCATGGCGCCCGGAATGCTTGCCCATCACCAGCGAGGTCTTGGCGACGCCGACCGATTCCGGGGTCATGATCTCATAGGTCTGAGTGTGCTTGAGCATGCCGTCCTGATGAATGCCGCTCTCATGGGCGAAGGCGTTCCGGCCGACGATCGCCTTGTTGTACTGCACCGGGAAGGAGGTGGCGGCGGCGACCAGGCGCGACGCCCGGGTCAGCATGGCGGCATCGATGCCGGTGGAGAACGGCATGATGTCGCTGCGCGTCTTCATCGCCATCACGACTTCCTCGAGCGCGGCATTGCCGGCGCGCTCGCCGATACCGTTGATGGTGCATTCGATCTGGCGGGCGCCGGCGCGGACCCCGGCCAGCGAATTGGCGACCGCCATGCCGAGATCGTCATGGCAATGGACCGAGAACACCGCCTTGTCGGAATTCGGCACCCGCTCCATCACCATGGCGATGAGCGCGCCATATTCGTCGGGCACCGAATAGCCGACAGTGTCGGGGATGTTGATGGTGGTGGCGCCGGCCTTGATCGCCGCCTCGACGCAGCGGCAGAGAAAGTCGTGCTCGGTGCGGGTGCCGTCCTCGCTCGACCACTCGACATCCTCGACCAGGTTGCGGGCCCGCGTCACCGAGGCGACGATGAGGTCGAGCACCTGATGCGGCTCCTTCTGGAGCTTCCATTTCATATGCACCGGCGAGGTCGAGATGAAGGTGTGGATGCGCGGGCGGCGGGCATGGCGCACCGCCTCGCCGGCGCGGTCGACATCCTTCTGGCCGGCGCGCGCCAGCCCGGCGATGGTGGCCCGCTTGGCGCGGCGGGCGATCTCCGCCACCGCTTCGAAATCGCCTTCCGAGGCGATGGGGAAGCCGGCCTCGATGATGTCGACGCCCATCTCGTCGAGCACATCGGCGACCTGGAGCTTCTCCTCGAAGGTCATGGTGGCGCCGGGCGATTGCTCGCCGTCGCGCAAGGTGGTGTCGAAAATCAATACCCGGTCGGAATCGGAACCGCTCGGGGCAGGGGTGGAATCGCTTGGCATGACTTCCCTCGGATGAAAGGCCTGGCTGGCTGTTTTCAGATTTCGCACCCCTGAAAGCCCGCCCGCGCCGCCGCGGACAAAGGAGGCCCTCAGGGGCTTCTAAGCAGAAGGAGCCGGGCGCGCGACGACGCACCGGAAAAACCGGTCAGAAAAGGCGTCGGGAGGGTGCGCGAGACGTTCATGACGAAAAGAGGATGCTCGGACAGTGTTACCGATTGGTTGCAGTCCCAATAGCGCCGCAATCGGGCCTCGTCAAGCTTGCATGCTCGGTTGCTCCGCTCTAAGCATGCCGTTCCAACTCGCGAGGGGAGTGTGACAATGACCCTGAGGCTTGTCCCCGGTTTGGCAGTGCTGCTCACCGCGCTGCTGCTCATGTCCGGCCCGCTCGTGGCGGCCGGCGAATGCGATGCCGATCTTAAGGTGGTCGACGAGGCGCTGGCCAAGAAGGAGCTGGCCGATGACGAACGCGATCAGCTCCAGGACATGCGCTCGCAGGCCCAGGCGCTGTGCGACAGCGGCAACGTCAATGAAGGGCTCGAGCTTCTGTCGGAGGCGAAGGGGATATTGGGAATAGAGTGAGGCCGGCGGCAGGCAGCTTGGAAGGCAGTAGGCATTAGGCAATAGGCAGTGACCGGTGCACTTCCCTACTGCCTACTGCCTACTGCCTCTTCTTCTTTAACGCCTGCCAATCGGCATCGCTCATCAGTTCGCCGACGAAGCTGAACTGGCCGGCACCTTCGAGCCAGGCGCCGCCATCGATGGTGATGCAATCGCCATTCACATAGGCGCTGCCATCGGCCATGAGGTAGGCGGCGAGATCGGCGAGCTCGCGATGGCGGCCGGCACGTTTCAGCGGGTTGCGGGTCTCGAGCGCCGTCGCAAGCTCGGGCTTCGGCACCAGCCGCTGCCATGCGCCCGCGGTCGGGAAGGGGCCGGGCGCGACCGCATTGAGACGGATGCCGCGGCCGCCCCATTCGACGGCGAGCGAGCGCGTCATGGCGAGGACGCCGGCCTTGGCCATGGCGGATGGGACGACATAGGCGGAGCCCGTCCAGGCATAGGTGGTGACGATCGACAGCACGTTCGCCGGGCGCTTCTCGGCGAGCCAGCGCTTGCCGCAGGCAAGCGTCACATAGGCGGTGCCGTGGAGCACGATGTTGAGCACGGCATCGACGGCGCGCGGCGACAGATCCTCGGTGCGGGCGATGAAGTTTCCCGCCGCATTGTTGACGAGGCCATCGAGCGGACCGCTCTGCCAGATGGCGGCGAGCATGGCGTCGATCGCCGCCGGATCGCGAATGTCGCATGGGTGGAACGCGACCGGGCCGCCGGTCTCCTTCGTCAGCATCTCGGCGGCTTCGGCCAGCACCTCGCCGCGGCGACCGCAAATGACCAGGGCGGCGCCAAGCTCGAGATAGCGCCGGCCGATGGCGAGGCCGAGACCGGTGCCGCCGCCGGTCACCAGGATGCGCTTGTTGGTGAGAAGATTCGGCTCGAACATGGCTTTCTCCTAGGCAGTAGGCAGTAGGCAGTAGGCAGTAGGCAGTAGGCAGTAGGGAAGGGCGCGGTCACTGCCTAATGCCTATTGCCTATTGCCTTTCAGCAAAAAAGGCCCCTCATCCCACGGTCACAGCGGCCTTTTCAGCCAGCTCGACAGAACTCCGATGATGCCGTGGCGGAACAGCAGCACGCAGGCGACGAACCACACGCCTTCGATCACCGTCACCCAGGCGCCGAAGCCCGCCAGATAGTTGACGATGCTGAGCACGATCAGCGCTCCGACAAAGGGGCCGATGATGGTGCCGACGCCGCCGATCAGCGTCATCAGCACCACCTCGCCCGACATCGTCCAATGGACGTCGGTCAGCGAGGCGAGCTGGAAGACGATGGCCTTGGTGGCGCCGGCGACGCCGGCGAGCGTCGCCGACAGGACGAAGACGACGAGCTTGTAGCGATTGACCGAGTAGCCGAGCGAGATGGCGCGGGTCTCGTTCTCGCGGATCGCCTTGAGGACATGGCCGAAGGGCGAATGGATGATCCGGTAGATGAGGAGGAAGCCGATGAGGAAGATCACCGCCACGACGTAATAGAGGGTGAGGTCGTTGGCGAGGTTGATGAAGCCGAAGAGATGGCCGCGCGGCACCGCCTGGATACCGTCCTCGCCGCCGGTGAAGGGGATCTGCAGCGCGAAGAAATAGACCATCTGGGCGAGCGCCAGGGTGGTCATCGCGAAATAGATGCCCTGGCGACGGATCGCCAGCACGCCGAACACCAGGCCGAGGGCGGCGGCAACCAGCGCACCGAGCAGGATCGCCAGCTCCGGCGTCACGCCCCAGATCTTGGCGGCATGGGCGGAGGCGTAGCTCGCCATGCCGAAGAACGCCGCATGGCCGAAGGACAGGAGGCCGACATAGCCGAGCAGCAGGTTGAAGGCGCTGGCGAAGAGGGCAAAGCACAGGACCTTCATGGCGAAGATCGGATAGACCAGGAAGGGGGCGAGCAGCAGCACCGCAACGAGACCGGCGATGAGGCCGCGCTGATGCGCCGGCATGCGGGCCTCGCTCACCACGGCGGCGGGCGAAGCGCTGCGCTCGAGCGAGCTGCTCTGCATCTCAGCCGGCCTTTCCGAAGAGGCCCTGCGGGCGGATCAGCAGCACCACCGCCATGATCACGAAGATCACGGTCGAGGCGGCCTCGGGGTAGAACACCTTGGTCAGCCCTTCGACGATGCCGAGGCCGAAGCCGGTGACGATCGAGCCGAGGATCGAGCCCATGCCGCCGATCACCACCACCGCGAACACCACGATGATGAGATTGGCGCCCATCACCGGGTTGACGGAATAGATCGGCGCCGCCAGCACGCCGGCAAAGGCGGCAAGCCCGACGCCGAAGCCGTAGGTGAGCGTGATGAGCCGCGGCACATTGATGCCGAAGGCGCCGACCAGCTCGGGATTTTCGGTGGCGGCGCGGAGATAGGAGCCGAGCTTGGTGTGATCGATGACGTACCAGGTGAGCAGGCACGCAATCAGCGAGGCGACGATCACCCAGGCGCGGTAGAGCGGCAGATACATGAAGCCGATGTTGTAGCCGCCGGCCAGCTCCTTGGGGATGACATAGGGAAGGCCCGAGACGCCGAAGCGGTTGCGGAACAGGCCCTCGATGATGAGGGCAAGGCCGAAGGTCAGCAGCAGGCCGTAGAGATGGTCGAGCTTGTAGAGCCGCGCGATCATGGTGCGCTCGATAACGACCCCGACCAGCCCGACCGCGATGGGGGCGATGATCAGCGCGTACCAATAGCCGAGCCCCAGATAGTTGAGGAGCATCCAGGCAACGAAGGCGCCCATCATATAGAGCGCGCCATGGGCGAAGTTGATGATGTTGAGGAGACCGAAAATCACCGCCAACCCGAGGCTCAGCACGGCATAGAACGCGCCATTGATGAGCCCGAGCAGGAGCTGGCCGAACAGGGCGTTGGTG
>JBKOZY010000274.1:0-3163 GCA_046726135.1 Pseudomonadota bacterium
GTCCTCGGCACCCCATCTCGACGATCCCTCGAACTATGCCGGGCCGTTCGACGATTGGGGGATCATCCCGACGATGATCGAGGGGATGTCGCGCAGCTCGGGGGGTGGTGCTCCATAAGGGCAGTGATGGCCGATCGGAGACCGGCATCTGGATCTGCACGCCGGGGACCTGGGCCTGCATGGTGACGCGCGACGAGTTCTGCCATTTCCTGGCGGGGCGTTGCACCTACACCCACAGTTCGGGCGAGGTCATCGAGGTCGGGCCCGGCACGGTCGCGTTCTTTCCCGCGGGCTGGCAGGGCACATGGCGGGTCACCGAGACGGTGCGCAAGGTCTATATGATCCGGTGAGATCGGGGCTTGGCGATTGACAATGGGCGCCGTCGCTTTCACGGTTTTCTTTCGGGGAGCGGCCTTGATTCGGCGGGCATGTGATGCGCAACGCACTTTCGAGCGTGGCGGCGAGCGGGGATTCCGAAGGGCATGGCCTGCCGGCCACCTGGGGTCACGCGCCTTCATCGAGCGGGATCTTCAGCGATCTGTTCGGAATTGCCCGGCCGATCGGCCAGGTGATCTGCTGGGACTATCTCGGCCATCATTATCTCTGCAAGGTCTATGAGATCAGTCAGCGGCCGGAGATCGCGCGGGCCATCTTCATGTTCGCGGAGCGGGTGGGCGACTGCTACCTGCCGAGGCGGATCGGTCATGCCAAGTCGGGCGAACTGGGTGTTCCTTCGGGAGAGCAGTTCACTGCCGCGGCACAGGCCGGATGCAGCCACATATTGGTGCATGATGCACCGACCATTTTCACCGACCTTGAGGAAATCGAGCGGCTGCTTGTCGCCACTTTCGATCCGGTGATGAACAAGGGGCAGTAACCAGTGATGAACAAGGGGCAGTAAGAAGCAGTCGAGTGCTGCCTACCGCCCACCGCCTTATAAAACAGACGCCCCGCCGCGCACTTTGTCTTTGGCGCCGGCGGGGCTTTGCATTCTGTTTCAGAGGCCGGACCGGGCCGGCCAGCTTTTGCGGATCCTCACGCCTTGCGCACCGGCGCTCGTCAATCCGCCAATTCACGTTGGATTTTGCTGTGATCACAGGCAAATAGACAACGGCGTCGCGTTGGTTACTGCCTGCTGCCTCGTCAATCGCGAGGCCCTGAGAGATTGCCCGGTGGAGTCACTCCCGTACCTCTCTGGTTCATCAAGCAGCCTTTTGCTGCTGTACCCCTAGAGCTTGGCACGATGGTGCCGCATGTCAAGAGCATAAGGTCGCTAGAGCAGTCATCATGCTCCAGGCAGAACGGTGCCGCGGCATTCGCCGAAGCCGACGGAGACGTGACCTTCGGCATGAGCGAAGCCGCGCAGAATGATCTCGTCGCCATCCAGGAGATAGGCCCGCTCCTCGCCGGAAGGCAGCCTGATCGGGGTCTGTCCGGCGGCGGTCGCTTCGAGGAGGCTGCCGCAGCCATCCGGCGCGTCCGCCGAGATGGTGCCGGTGCCGAGGAGATCGCCGGGATGGAGATTGACGCCGCCAATGGTGTGATGAGCAACAAGCTGGGAAATGGTCCAGTAGAGATGGCGCATGTTGGAACGCGCCACACAGTGCGGCGGCATGGCGCGTTCGCGCATGGCCGCGGTGGACAGCAGAAGCTCGAGCTCGATGTCGAAGGCGGTGGCGGCGGCGTCGCGAAGATAAGGCAGGAGAGGCGGGTCGCCGGGAGGGCGCGGTGGTTGCGGGAGCCGGAAGGGAGCGAGCGCCTCGGGGGTGATGATCCAGGGCGAAATGGAAGTGGCGAAGCTCTTCGACAGGAATGGACCGAGCGGCTGATACTCGAAAGCCTGGATGTCGCGGGCCGACCAATCATTGAGGAGGCAGTAGCCGGCGATGTGATCAGGCGCATCGGCGATCGGGATCGGCTCCCCATGCTGGTTTCCCGGCCCGATCCACACGCCGATCTCGAGCTCGCAGTCGAGCATGCGGGTCAGACCGAAGACCGGCTCCGGGGCATCAGGCAGCCTGAACTGGCCAAGCGGCCGCCGGATCGCGGTTGGCGAGGGCACGAGCGAGGAGGCGCGGCCATGATAGGCGATGGGCATGTGCTTGTAATTGGGCAGAAGCGGGCTCTGCGGACGGAACAGCTTGCCGACATTGGCGGCGTGGTGGATGCCGGCGTAGAAGTCGGTGAAATCGCCGACCCGGGCCGGAAGATGCATGGTGCAGTCGGCAGCCCGGTGAAGGCAGCGCTCGATCGTCGCCCGGCCGTCATCGCTGGTGAGGAGGGTGCTGAGACGCGACCGCAAGGCGCGGCGCGGCCGCTCGCCGAGGGCCAGGAGCGGGTTCAGCACTGGACCGGCGGCAGCGGCAGCGGCGCTGGCGGCCTCGCCGTCGAACAGGCCGGCAGCCAGCATCGCGGGAAGGTCGAGAATGTGGTTGCCGATGGCGGTGCCAGCGCGCGGCTCCCCGCCGGGCGGCGAAAAGATGCCGAGCGGAAGGTTCTGGACAGGAAAATCGCGATGACTGTCGGCGCCGGGCACCCAGCAGCGGAGCGATGGATCGGTGGTCGTGTCGGACCCTGGTATGGAAGTATCCTCCGGTTCACCCTTCAACACGGCTTGCCATCCATGCGCATCGAGATCGCTATCGACATTTCGGTCAACACCAGAACACCAAACCGGAATTTTCGCGCTTTTTTGGCCGTAGCGGAAGGTGTCGCAGCGGGCGCCGAGGCCTACTCACATATCGTCGAGCAGCTGATGTGCGGGAAGGATTTGTGCGAAAACGCACCGAAGCAGCCAAGATGATTTGACTATACTTTGCATCGTTGAGGTGTCGAGTTGAAGCCGGGCGCTTCTTTGGGGCGTCAACGACGACGCGCTGTCAACTCCGACTTTATTTACCAATCAGTATAACCTGAGGGAGCACGCCCATGTCGCGATCACGCAGAAAGGTCAGGAATGGAGGTGCGCACCGCCTTATCATGTTGCTGGCGGTCGGCGCTGTTGGAGTCCTGCCAGTCTTGGCGAATGCCACTTCCGATGCCGATTGCAAGTCCAATCCGCCGAAAGACCAGGACTGCGGAACTCACAATATGATGGTGGTGGGGCATGAGGCAATATATTTGTCCCATTTGCCGATGTTTCATTCAGAGCATCGATTTCAAT
>JBKOZY010000275.1:0-2924 GCA_046726135.1 Pseudomonadota bacterium
GTGCATGTCAATGGCCGGCGGGTGAACTCCTGCTTGAGCTTGGCTTTGATGAACGAAGGCGAGGAGATCACCACGATCGAAGGCCTCGGCACGCCGGAAAGGCTGCATCCGATGCAGGCGGCATTCCTGGCCCATGACGCCTATCAATGCGGCTACTGTACCTCCGGCCAGATCATGTCGGCCGTTGCCCTGCTCAAGGAGCCTTGCGGCCCCGACGACGCCGACGTGAAAGAGGTGATGAGCGGCAACATCTGCCGGTGCGGAGCCTATCCCAATATTGTCGCCGCCATCCAGCAAGTCCGCAAAGAGATCTGAGGTCGCCATGCATAGTTTCGAGTTCATTCGGCCGAAGGATGCCGCCGCGGCTGTCTCCTCCGCTGCCCAGGCGAAGACCGCCCAACAGGGTGCGGAGGTGCGCTTCCTCGCCGGCGGCACCACGCTCGTCGATCTCATGAAGCTGAACGTCGAGACGCCATCCCAGCTCATCGATATCAACCGTCTGTCTCTCGACAAGATCGAAACGACGGCCGACGGCGGGTTGAAGATCGGCGCAACCGTTCGCAACTCGGATCTCGCCCACCATCCTGTCGTGCAGCGCGACTACGCCGTCCTGTCGCAGGCCCTTCTTTCCGGTGCCTCCACCCAGCTTCGCAATATGGCGACCACCGCCGGCAACCTGCTCCAACGAACCCGCTGCGTCTATTTCCGCGACACCGCCATGCCCTGCAACAAACGCGAGCCAGGGACCGGCTGCTCGGCAATCACCGGCACCAATCGCACGCTCGCCATTCTGGGAACGAGCGAGCACTGCATCGCCACCAACCCGTCCGACATGGGCGTGGCGATGGCGGCCCTCGAGGCGACGATACACATTCAAGGCCCGAATGGCCCCCGCGCCATCCCGATCAAGGAGTTCCACCTGCTGCCCGGCACCACGCCCCATCGCGAGACCGTGCTCGAGCCGGGCGATCTCATCACCCATGTGACGCTTCCGGCCGCCGCCGCGACAGGTGGTGCCGGCAGCAGGCAGGTCTATTTGAAGTTGCGCGACCGCGCCTCATACGAGTTTGCCCTCGCTTCGGCGGCGGTGATCATGACCATTGCCGACGGCTCGGTGAAGCAACTGCGCATAGCGCTCGGCGGCGTAGGGACCAAGCCATGGCGATCTCCGGAAGCGGAGGCGGCACTCCTCAATCAGGCTGCCACCCCGGCCAACTTCCGCAAGGCAGCGGAGGCTGCCTTGGCCGACGCCAAGCCACAAAGCGAGAACGCCTTCAAGGTAGAGCTGGCCAAGCGCTGCCTGACCCATGCCCTTCAAATGGCCGCGACGGCCTGATCGAGCAAGCACCATGGCGACAACCCCTTCTCAAACCGCATTACCGAACACACCCATCGGCCGCGACACGCCGCGCGTGGATGGCCCGCTCAAAGTGACAGGGTCGGCAAGGTACACGTCCGATTTCCACATTGCGGGTATGCTCTACGCCGTGCCGGTCGAGGCAACGATCGCCAATGGCCTCATCGTCAAGATCGACACGAGTGCTGCCGAGAAGATGCCCGGGGTGAAGGCGATTTTTCATCGTGAGAACATCGGACGGATCTACCGGTCGGTCCCGGAGCAGGGATTCGGCGGCATCTGTGACGAGCGCCGTCCACCGTTCGAGGATGATGTGGTGCGCTATTACGGCCAGTATGTCGCGCTGGCTGTGGCGGACACATTCGAGGCCGCGAAGGCCGCGGCCGATGCTGTGAGGGTGACCTATACAAAGGATAAGCCGAACGTCGAAACCGACCTCAAGCCCGACGATGAGCCCGACGTGGTCGTGACGACCTTCAGCACCCAGAAGCGCTTGCAGAGCGAACGCGGCGATCCCGATGGCGCCTTCGCCTCGGCACCCGTCAAGCTCGACCAGACCTATGTCACGCCGGCCGAGACGCACAACCCGATCGAGCTGCACGCGACGACAGCGGTCTGGGAAGGCTCGACCTTGACGCTTTTCGAGTCGACACAGGGGATCGTCAATCTCCGGGGCGTGCTCGCGCAAATGTTCGGCCTGCCGAAGGAGAATGTCCGCGTCATCTCGAAATTTCTCGGCTCGGGATTCGGCGGCAAGCTGTTTCCCTGGACGCATACGCCGCTCGCCGCCGCAGCTGCCCGCCAGCTCGGCAAACCGGTCAAGCTGGTGGTCAGCAGGAGGATGATGTTCCAGACTGTCGGGCACCGGCCGCGCACTCAGCAGCGCGTGCGTTTGGGCGCGACGAGCGACGGCAGGCTCGTCGCGTTGCAGCACGACTATGTCTATCACCGCTCGATGCTCGATGTTCACCATGAAGATTGCGGCGAGGCGACGGCATTCCAATACAGCGTGCCCAACCTTCGGGTGACGTTCGGCCGTGCCAAGCGCAATATCGGGGCAACGGTCGATATGCGCGGTCCCGGTGCGGTGCCAGGTCTCTACGCCACCGAATCGGCGATGAACGAGCTGGCCGATCTGCTCAAGATCGACCCGGTGCGGCTGCGCGTCATCAATGAGCCGAAGATCGACGAAGGCCTGAACCTGCCATTCTCGTCCCGTCACCTGCTCGAATGCTTCGAGCTCGGCTCGGAGAAATTCGGCTGGTCGAAGCGCACCCCGGAGGTCGGTTCGATGAAGCGCGACGGTATGACCCTCGGCTGGGGCATGGCCGGTTGCACTTGGATCGCCGCACGCTTTCCCGCGGAGGCGGCCGTCGAGCTGCGCGACGATGGCTCGGTGCGCGTTGCCTGCGGCACGCAGGACATTGGCACCGGCACCTATACAATCCTGGCTCAGATTGTCGCGGACCGGACAGGGGTGCCTCTGAACAAGGTCGAGGTCGCGCTCGGCGATACATCCTTGCCGGCCGGCCCGATTTCCGGTGGCTCGATGGTCACTGCCTCGGTC
>JBKOZY010000276.1:0-2330 GCA_046726135.1 Pseudomonadota bacterium
GTCGTGATCCTCGTGCTGTATCTGCTCAAGGCGCTGCCCGGGATTTAGAGGATGCACTCGCCTGCTGCCGGCGCTGGTTGCTGGCGGCGCGCCACAGATTGATGGCATTGCCGGCAAGGATCAGCGTCGAGCCGAGCGCCAGCCAGATATTGACGCCCTCATCATAGAGCAGCCAGCCGGCGAGCGCCGACAGCGGCACCCGCAGGAAATCCATCGGCACCACCACGGTGGCATCGGCGAGCGAGATCGCCTTGGCGAGACAGAAATGCGAGAAGGTCCCGGCGACGCCGACCACCAGGACCCAGGGCCAGAGGTGCTGCGGCGGCCATTGCCACACGCTGACCGCCGCCGGCAGGCCGATCACCGTCTGGATGAAGAACATGTAGAAAATGATGGTGAGCGGCGCGTCGGTGCGGGTCAGCGATTTGGTCAGGATGATCGCGCTGCCGAGCAGCATGGCCGCGGCGAGCGCCACCGCCTGACCGGCGCTGAAGCTCGCAACCCCAGGCCCCATGATCAGGAAGATGCCGAAAAGGCCGAGCACCACCGCGGCGATCCGTGACGCGTTGAGCTGCTCGCCGAGAAAGGCGGCGGCGAGCAGCGCCGTCCATAGGGGCAGGGTGAACTCGATGGCGATGACCTGCGCGATCGGGATCAGCGCCAGCGCCAGAAACCAGCAATATTGCCCGACATAATGAACGAGATTGCGCGCAACATGCATTGGCAGACGACGGGTCCGGACGGGGTCGCCGCGATACCATAGAAAGACAACCGGCGAGAGCAGCAGCAGCGCAATGCCGCTGCGCATGATCATGACGACGAACACCGGCAGGACGGTCGCCAGCTCCCGCCCGGCGAGCGTCATGGCAAGCGTGGTGACGAGCCACCCCGCCATCCATAAGGCCGCTTGATAGGTCTTTACCATTCTCTCCCCAATTTGGCCTTGACGCAGAGGCGGCCGTCGGACAATGGTGCCGCCATGGTCGCCCGGACGACATCCCGCCGCACCCGCGGTCTGTCAATTATTTGCTGCTAGCGCAACCCAGCTGGCAGGCGGCCGCTTTTCCAAGACCCTCCGAAGAAAGCGATCCGAAGGCCGGCGAGCCAAGGACCGTTCATGGCACTGAAACTCTGGAACACGCTCACCCGCCGCAAGGAGGCGTTCACGCCCCTCGATCCGCGGAATGTGCGGCTCTATGTGTGCGGCCCGACGGTCTATGACCGCGCTCATATCGGCAATGCCCGGCCGGTGATCGTGTTCGATCTTCTGTTCCGCCTGCTGCGGCGTCTCTATGGCGCCGACCACGTCACCTATATCCGCAACATCACCGATGTCGACGACAAGATCAACGCCCGGGCGGCCGAGCGGGGGGTGCCGATCGGTGTGCTGACCGAGGCCACGACCAAGCAGTTCCACGAGGATGTCGCCGCCCTCGGCGTGCTGCCGCCGACGCGCGAGCCCCGGGCGACCGAGCATGTCCCCGCAATGATCGCCATGATCGAGCAGCTGATCGCACGCGGCTTCGCCTATGAGGCCGAAGGGCATGTGCTGTTCCACGTCCCCGCCATGCCGGATTACGGCAAGCTCTCCGGGCGCTCGCTCGAGGAGATGATCGCCGGCGCCCGGGTCGACGTCGCGCCCTATAAGCGCGACCCCATGGACTTCGTGCTGTGGAAGCCGTCGTCCCCCGAGCTCCCGGGCTGGGACAGTCCCTGGGGCCGCGGCCGCCCCGGCTGGCACATCGAATGCTCGGCCATGAGCTGGCAGCATCTCGGCGAGGTGTTCGACATCCATGGCGGCGGCATCGACCTGGTGTTCCCGCATCATGAGAACGAGATCGCCCAAAGCCGCTCGGCCTTCGGCACGCCGGTCATGGCGAAGGTGTGGATGCACAACGGCTTCTTGCAGGTCGAAGGCGAGAAGATGGCCAAGAGTGCCGGGAATTTCGTGACCATTCACGAGCTGCTTGCCGATTGGCCCGGCGATGTGCTGCGCCTCAACATGTTGAGGACCCACTACCGCCAGCCGATCGACTGGACGCTGAAAAGCGCGGAGGAAAGCGCGAAGACGCTGGATGGCTGGTATGCTGCCGCGGCCGATGCCACCGGCGGCAAGCCTGCGCCTGCCGCCGTGGAAGGGCTTTCCGATGATCTCAACACCGCGCAGATGCTGGCGGCACTGCATGCGCTGCGTCATGAGGCGAACACGAACGAAACGGCGCGCGCCGATTTCGCAGCGACCCTGCGCATGCTCGGCTTCCTTTCGGAGACGGCGGCAGAGTGGAAAGGCCGCAAGGAGCAGGCGAGCGGCATCGACCCCAAGCGGGTGG
>JBKOZY010000277.1:0-1817 GCA_046726135.1 Pseudomonadota bacterium
CTCCTCGCTGTTCGGACAGCGCCCGAATGTATGGCTCTGCGCAGGTCAAGCACGAAGACGGGAGACAGCCTCGCTACTCCCCTTCCCCCTCCTCCCCAATTCTCTCGACTGACACCACATGCTCGCCCTCGGCCGTATTGAGCACGATCACGCCTTGCGTCGAGCGGCCGGCCTTGCGGATATCATGGACCGGGCAGCGGATAAGCTGGCCGCCGTCGGTCACGAGCATGATCTGGTCCTCGTCCTCGACCGGGAATGAAGCGACGAGCGGCCCGTTGCGGCTGTTGACCGCCATCGCCACGATACCTTTGCCGCCCCTGCCCGTGATCCGGTATTCATAGCTCGATGTGCGTTTGCCGTAGCCGTTGGCCGACACCGTCAGGATGAACTCCTCGGCGGCACCCAGCTCGGCATAGCGCTCCTGGGCTAGCGGCAGCGCCGCCGCGGCGGCCGCGGCTTCCTCCTCGCCATTGCCATTGCCGTTGCCGTTCTCTTCCTCGCCGGTAACCGCGCGCGACATCTTGAGATAGGCGGCGCGCTCCTCCGCCGTCGCCTCGACATGGCGCAGGATCGCCATCGAGATGACCTGGTCGCCCTCCTCGATCCTGATGCCGCGCACCCCCGCCGAATCGCGCCCCTTGAACACCCTGACATCGGCGACGGGAAAGCGGATGCACTGCCCCTCGGCGGTGGTGAGCAACACATCATTGGCTTCGGTCGCGATATCGACGCCGGCGATCTGGTCGCCCTCGTCGAGCTTCATCGCAATCTTGCCATTGCGGTTGATGCTCTCGAAATCGGAGAGCTGGTTGCGCCTCACATTGCCGAGCTTGGTCGCGAACATGATCTGAAGCTTGCCCCAGCTCGCCTCGTCCTCGGGCATCGGCAGAAGTGTCGTGATGCGCTCGTCCGCCTCAAGCGGCAGAAGATTGATGAGGGCCTTGCCGCGCGCCTGCGGATTGCCGACCGGCAGTCGCCACACCTTCATGCGATAGGCCATGCCGGTCGAGGAGAAGAAGAGGATCGGCGTATGGGTATTGGCGACGAAGAGCTTGGTGACGAAATCTTCCTCGCGCGTCTGCATGCCGGCCCTGCCCTTGCCGCCGCGCCTCTGCGCGCGATAGGCCGAAAGCGGCACGCGCTTGACATAGCCCGCATGGCTCACCGTCACCACCATGTCCTCGCGCTGGATGAGGTCCTCATCCTCAACCTCGCCTTCGTTCTCGACGATCTCGGTGCGCCGCGGCGTAGCGAATTCCTCCTTCACCCCGCGAAGCTCATCCTTGATGATGCCCTGGACGCGCGCGCGCGACCTTAAGATTTCGAGATAGTCGGTGATTTCATCGGCGAGCTTGGTGAGTTCGGCGGCGATCTCATCGCGGCCGAGCGCGGTGAGGCGCTGGAGCCGCAAGTCGAGGATGGCGCGCGCCTGCTCGTCGGAAAGTCTATAGGTGCCGTCCTCATTGAGCCGGTGGCGGGGATCGGCGATGAGCGCGATGAGCGGCTCCATGTCCTTGGCCGGCCATGCCCTTCCCATCAACGCCTCGCGCGCTTCGGCTGCATCCTTCGAGCGGCGGATGAGCGCGATCACCTCATCGATATTGGCGACCGCGATGGCAAGCCCGACAAGGATATGGGCGCGCTCCCGGGTCTTGCCGAGAAGGTACTTGGTGCGCCTCGTCACCACCTCTTCGCGGAAGGCGACGAAAGCCCTGAGCAGATCCTTGAGGTTCATGATCTCAGGGCGGCCGCCGGTCAGCGCGACATTGTTGACGCCGAAGGTCGATTGCAGCGGCGAGAAGCGATAGAGCTGGTTC
>JBKOZY010000278.1:0-2341 GCA_046726135.1 Pseudomonadota bacterium
GCGCACCGCATGTCCGGGATCGTCGATCACTGCTTCCATCGGGATCGGCGGCCGGTTGCAGCGCCCGGCCACGAAGTGATCGCAGCGCGGCCCGAAGGTGCAGCCCGGCGGTCGCTCATAGGGAAGGGGGAGCTGGCCGCGGATCGGCACGAGCGGCCGCGCATGGCGATCGGTGCCCGGCAGCGGAATGGAGTTGAACAGCCCGCGCGTATAGGGATGCCGCATGTGATCGAACACCTGCGAGACCGTTCCGAACTCGACTGCCTGGCCGGAATACATCACCGCGATCTTGTGGCACGTCTCGAGGATGAGCCCGAGATTGTGCGAGATGTAGATCATCGAGGTGCCGAAGCGCTTCGAGATGTCCTTGATCAGCTCGACCACGCCGGCCTCGACCGTCACGTCGAGCGCCGTAGTCGGCTCGTCGAGCAGCAGCAGCTGGGGATTAGACAAGAGCGCCATCGCAATGACCACGCGCTGCTGTTGACCGCCTGATAGCTGATGCGGATAGGAGTTCATGATGCGCTCGGGATCGGGCACCCGCACCGCATCGAGCATCTCGATCGAGCGCCTCCAGGCTGCCTCCGATGTGATGCCCTCATGCACCATCGGCACTTCCATCAGCTGGTCCTTGACCTTCATCGACGGATTGAGCGACGCCATGGGCTCCTGATAGACCATGGCGATGCGCGAGCCCCGGATGTTGCGCAGCTCCTC
Source organism: Pseudomonadota bacterium (assembly GCA_046726135.1). Lineage (GTDB taxonomy): Bacteria > Pseudomonadota > Alphaproteobacteria > Rhizobiales > Aestuariivirgaceae > DATAFF01. The sequence goes on from JBKOZY010000278.1 coordinate 718, forward strand.
CTCCGACATGGTCGTCATGTCGCGGCCGTTGAACAGGATCTGTCCGCCGGTGATCGCGCCGTTCTTGCCCATATATTGCATGATGGCGAGTGCCACCGTCGACTTGCCGCAGCCCGACTCGCCGACGATGCCGACCGCCTCGCCAGGCATGACGGTCAGGTTGAAATCGACGACCGCAGGAACCTCGCCGGCGCGCGTGTAATAGGAGATGCTCAGATTGCGGCATTCGAGAACGGGCTGGTCGAGCGGCCTGTCATTGTCTGAAACGGTCATGATGGGAGCTTTCGTTCTTGTTAGTCTCTGAGCGAGATCTCGCGAATGCCGTCGGCGAGCAGATTGAGACCGAGCACCAGCGAGGAGATCGCAAAGGCCGGCCACAGCATGGCATTCATGCCGAACGAGCCGAATTTCTGGGCCCCCGAGATCATCTTGCCCCAGTCGGGGAAGGGCGGCGGAAGACCGAGCGACAGATAGCCGAGCAGCGCGATGGTGATGGTAACATAGCCGAGCCTGAGGCAGGCATCGACAATCAGCGGCCCGCGCGCATTGGGAAGAAGCTCGACCAGCATGATGTACCACGGCGTCTCGCCTCTGACCTCCGCCGCCGCAATGTAGTCGCGCGTCTTGAGATCGAGCACCAGGCCGCGGACGATGCGCGCCACCTGCGGCGCCGTCCCGAAGGTGACCGCGACGATGATGATGACGCCGGCGGTCAATACCGGATCGAAGCCGAGATCGCGCGACAGATACTGGCCGAACTCCGATGCCGGACCGAACCGCGAGATGATGACGATGTAGAGCACCATCAGCGGAAACGACAACAGCACATTGCCGAAGAAGGAGATGATCTCGTCCCACCACCCGCCGCGATAACCGCCAACCACCCCCATGACCATGCCGACCGCATAGGCGACGGTGGTGGCGAGCGTTGCCCATACCAGCACCAGCCGCGAGCCCCAGATCAGGCGCGACAGCACATCCCGACCGAGCTCGTCCGTGCCAAGCCAATGGGTGCCGCCGCCCTTGGCAGGCGTGAGGATCGGTTTCAGCAGGAAGCCCGGCGACTGCGCCAATGGGTCGAACAGCGGCAGGACCGGGGCGAGCACCGCCAGCGTGACCCAGAACAGCACCAGAAAGGCGCCGATCATCCCGATCGGCGACTCGCGCAGGAGCGAGATCGAGGAAACGATCCGGCTAAGGCGCCCGGCACGGCGAGGCTGGGCGGCAGTTCCGGCGGTCGGTGAGGTCGTCAACTCGCTCATGGTACCCCTCAGCTGAACCGGATACGCGGATTGAGCAAGGTGTAGCCCACATCCGAGATGAATTGCGAAAGCACGGCGACAAACACGGCCACCATCGTGCAGGCCTCGACTGTGTAGATGTCGCCGAAGGTTGCCGCCTCGTAGAGCAGCTTGCCGAAACCCTTGTAGGCGAAGAACACCTCGACGACGATCACGCCCGACAGAAGATAGTTGAGCTGCAGCACCATCACGGTGAACGGCGCGATAAGTGCGTTGCGCAGGGCATGGCGGATGACCACCCGGCTGAACGGGAGGCCCTTGAGGATGGCGGTTCGAACATATTGCGAGGTCATGACCTCGGCCATCGACGCCCGGGTCATGCG
>JBKOZY010000279.1:0-3884 GCA_046726135.1 Pseudomonadota bacterium
GGCAGTAGGCAGTAGGCAGTAGGGAAGGCACTGTTCACTGCGTAGTGCCTGATGCCGACTGCCTGACGCTAGTCCGGCACCTCGACGACCTTGTCCTCGCGCGCATAGGGCACGAAGCCGAAGCGCTGGTAGAGCGCCAGCGCCTTGGGGGCGTCGAGCGTGCAGGTCTCGACGATCAGGCGCTCCGTCGGCTCCGCCCAGGCCGTGGCAATGGCTTCCGACAGCAGCCACTTGCCGAGGCCGCGTCCCTGGAACTCGGGCACAAGGCCGAGATACATGATCTCGACCAGCCCGCCGCGGCGCCGGTCGAGCTCGAAAAAGCCCGCCGGGACGCCGGCGACATAGGCGACGTGAATATGGACATCGGGGTGCTGGATCAGCTCCGCCAGCGCCTCATCGGTGATGCCCTTGCGGTCGATCCAGTAATATTCTCTGCCAATGGCATCATAGAGGTAGCGATAGAAATGGAGGGGCGGCGCCTCGGCGCGCATCAGCGCCAGCTTCGGCAGATTGACTGGCGGCATGGCACGGATATGGGCGCCCGCCGTCATTTCGAGGAAGGTGACGACGGTCGATACGGTCCGGAGCTTCGGCTTGCGCGGTGCCAACCGAGTTCTAGCTCTTGGTTTCGACCGGCAGGTCGTCATCGCTGCCCCATTCGGCCCACGAGCCGTCATAGAGCGCATGGTCGTTGTGACCGATGAGCGAGAGACCCAGCGATAATATGGCGGCGGTGATGCCCGAGCCGCAACTCGTCACGATCGGCCGCGAGAGATCGACACCGGCACGGCTGAAGGCGGCTCGGATGTCCTCCTTCGTCCTGAGCGTCCCGTCGGGATTGAGCAGCGTGGCATAGTGGACATTGCGGGCGCCGGGAATGTGGCCGCCGCGCACCCCCGGCCGCGGCTCGGGCTCCTCGGCATTGAAACGCGGGCCGCCCCGGGCGTCGGCGATCACCGCCGAGCCGCCGCGGGAGATCGTGGCCATCTCGTGCTTGTCGCGAACCAGCATGGCCTTGAAACGAGGCGTGAAGTGCCGCTCCTGGCGAGCATCCGGCTCACCCTCCTCGAGCGGGCGGCCCTCCGACTTCCATTTCGGAAGCCCGCCATCGAGGACCGCGACATCGTCATGGCCGAAGACCCGGAACATCCACCAGACGCGGGCCGCCGAGAACAGGCCGACCGTGTCGTAGACGATGATCCGCTTGCCGTCGCCAATGCCCATCTTGCGAACGGCCGAGGAGAATTTCTCAGGCGGCGGCAGCATGTGGGGCAGGGGACTGCCGGTGTCGCTGATGGCGTCGATGTCGAAGAACAGCGCGCCCGGTATGTGCTCCGCGAGGAACTCGGCATGAGCGTTCCGCCGTTCGGTGGGGAGATGCCAGGAGGCATCGAGGATGACGATGTCCGGCGCCTCGAGATGGGATGCCAGCCAGTCGGTCGTCACCAGATTCTCGCTCACCCGGTCCTCCGTTCAAACGAGGTTGAGACGAATGCGCCGGTTCTGCTTGCCCTTGCTCTCGGGCTTGGCGACAGTGATCCGGCCGATCTCGCCGGTGCGGCGCACATGGGTGCCGCCACAGGGCTGGAGATCGATGCTGCCGCCTTCGCCGATCGCCACCAGGCGGACCCGGCCGGTGCCGGTGGGCGGCTTGACCGACATGGTTCGAACCAGGCCGGGATTGGCCGCGAGATCCTCGTCGCTGATCCATTGCTCGGCGACCGGATGGTCCTCGGCGATCAGGCGGTTGATCTCGCTCTCCAGCATCTCGCGCGACACCGCCGAGGGATCGGCGATGTCGAAATCGAGCCGACCGCCATCGGCGGCGATCTGGCCGCCGGTCACCGGAAACTTGACCAGCGCACACAGCAGATGAAGGGCGGTATGGGCGCGCATATGCCGGTAGCGCCGCTCCCAGTCGAGCGCGGCACGGGCAACGGCGCCGGGCTCCGGCAAGGTGGATGCACCGCCAGGCGCGATGACATGCACGATCTCCTTGCCGTCATCATAGACCGTGGTGGCAATCGGCAGCGCGCCGATGCCGGGCACCTCGAGCGTGCCGGCATCGCCAGGTTGGCCACCGGCGGTGGCGTAGAACACGGTGCGGTCGAGAATGACGCCGCCGCGGTCATTGACGGCGATGACATGGGCGTCGCAGTCGCGGAGATAGGGATCGGCGCGAAACAAGAGCTCGGTCATGTCAGCTTTGGACCTCCTCGAAGACCACCGGCAGGCTGCTGCGCCGCCGCTCCAGCCAGGGCGGCACCGGAAGGTTCTTCGAGCGCAGGAATGAAGGATCGAACAGGCGCGACTGATAGCGCGTCCCGTAATCGCAGAGCACGGTGACGATGGTGTGTCCGGGCCCGAGTTCCCTGGCCAGCCGGATGGCGCCGGCAACGTTGATGCCGGAGGAGCCGCCGAGACACAGGCCCTCATGCTCCAGCAGCTCGAAGACGATCTCGACGGCTTCGCGGTCGGAGATGCGGTAGGCGGTGTCGACCAGCGCGCCCTCGAGATTGCGGGTGACCCGTCCCTGTCCGATGCCTTCGGTGATCGAGGTGCCTTCGGCCACGAGCTCGCCCGTCGTGTACCAGCTGTAGAGCGCGGCGCCATGCGGGTCGGCAATGCCGATCATCACATCGCCGTTGCGCTCCTTGAGACCGTCAGAGACGCCGCCCAGGGTCCCGCCGGAGCCGACGGCACAGACAAAACCGCTGACCCGGCCATCCGTCTGGTCCCAGATCTCGGCGGCGGTGGTCTCGTAATGGCCGCGGCGGTTGGCGACGTTATCGAACTGGTTCGCCCAGATGGCGCCGGCGGGGAGCTCGGCATTGAGCCGCTCGGCAAGGCGGGCGGAATATTTCACATAGTTGTTGGGGTTCCTGTAGGGCACCGCCGGCACCTCAACCAGCTCCGCACCGAGAAGCCGCAGCGTGTCCTTCTTCTCCTGGCTCTGGGTCTCCGGGATGACGATCACCGTCTTGAAGCCCATGGCATTGGCGACCATCGCGAGGCCGATGCCGGTGTTGCCGGCAGTGCCCTCGACGATGGTCCCGCCGGGGCGCAGCGTTCCCTTGCGGATCGCATCCTCGATGATGAAGAGGGCGGCGCGGTCCTTCACCGACTGGCCGGGATTCATGAACTCGGCCTTGCCCAGGATGGTGCAGCCGGTTGCTTCCGAGGCTCGGCGCAGCTTGATCAGCGGCGTGTTGCCGATGGCGGCGAGGACGTCCTCTTTGATTTGCATGTCGTCACTGCGCTCCGATCAGATCAGGCAGTCAGGCCCGGGCTGGGGGCAGCGGATGGGCGCGTTGAGGATCTCAGGCTGGTTGGTGCCTGGAACGTAGTCCGGGGTCAAATGCGAAACGATGCAGATGCCGAACGGAAGATAGCTCGAATTCGGCATGTGGAACCAGCGGAGGAATTCGCCAGTGGACAGCTGGCCGGCAAGATAGAAATCCAGCACCTGGGCACTGAACGGGTGCAGCCGCCCTTCGACGCAGGCGATTGCTTCCCTCACTCCCATAGGTCGTCTCCTTGCCGAGGCTTCAATCCGACGCGCCAGTTTGACCGAGCGCCGATCCCCGGAAAAGAGAAAACTTCAGGTCCCTCGATGCCGGCTTTCGGGTGAGATTTCCGTGCTCGGACCCGCTGGTGTAGGATCAAAGGATTGAAGACGGAGGAGCAGAAGATGCTGAAGCGCGGCGCCCTGGTTGCGGCTCTGGTCGTCGCTGCGGCGAATGGACCCGCAGTTGCCGGTTCGTGCGCGAGCGACGCCGGTCCCAGGATCGATTGGTCAGGCTGCTCCAAGTCGCGGCTGATGTTGACCGGCGTCAATTTCGCTGCGTCAAATTTCGAAGGCGCCAACCTCACCGGCACCGATT